>NZ_JBIUXX010000005.1:0-146055 GCF_044744235.1 Pseudomonas sp. NPDC087346 | reverse complement strand
CCCGACCGCCGCGCCCCGCCCCCCCCCCCGCGCGCCCCCTCCCCCGCCCCCCCCCCCCCCCCAAAAAAAAAAAAAAAAAACCACCCCCCCCCCCCCCCCCCCCCCCCGCAGCTCCTACAGGGTATGTGTCAGGTCAGGGAGTTTTTCAGGTGAGCCATGCTGGCGCTGATGGCTTGTTCGATATCCGGCAGACCGTGGACGCTGTCGGCGAACGGTTCGAATGACAGATAGCCGCTGTAACCCGTGCTCAGCAGCGTGTCGATCTGCGCCGCGTTACCGAGAATGTCGCCCTCGCCCACCAACACCCGATGGCCGTCACGAATGCTCGCCAGTGGCGCCTCCGCATCCTCGACGCCGGAGATGTGCACCAACCCGGTCAGTTCAGGGAAAAACTCATGCTCACTGGCGAGGTGATGGTGAAAGGTGTCATGCACCAGTCGGAACACATCCAGCCCGCCAATCGCCTGGATCGCATCCACTGCCGTACGCTTGCGCCGTAGCGAGCATTCTTCAAAACCCAGCGGCTCGATGAAGCCGAGAATGCCGTACTCGCGAAGGATCGGCGCCAACCCGGTCAACGCCGTGCGCAGGCCAACGGCGCGTTGCGCTTGAGTACGCACATCACCAATGTCGTTCAGCGGACACATGACCAAACCCTGCGCCCCACAATCCCGGGCATACGCGGCGAGTTTGGTGGCTTGGGCACGACGCTCGTCATTCCACACATCGAACGGGTACAGCGCGTTGATCGACAACACACTGATGCCTTTCGCCGCACACAATTCACGAACGGTTTGCGGGGCAGTGCCGTCCTCGATTTCAACGCCTTTGAGGTCGTTGCGAATCTCGATGGCATCGGCCTTGAGGCTTACCGCCAGATCAATGAACGCGGGCAGGGAAAGTCGTGGCGCGACCATCCGGTTAAGAGCAAAACGCAGGGGCTGAGTCATTCTTGTTGTTCTCCGCACAGACGAATTATTTGGCAGTCGGCATGCTGAATTCAGGGCCTTTGGCGATGCTGTCGGGCCAGCGTTGCATCACGCTTTTATAGCGACTGTAGAAACGCACGCCTTCTTCACCGTAGGCGTGGTGATCGCCGAACAACGAGCGCTTCCAGCCACCAAAGGAGTGCCAGGCCATCGGCACCGGAATCGGCACGTTGATGCCGACCATGCCGACCTTGATAGTGCGAGCAAACGCCCGGGCAATGCCGCCGTCGCTGGTGAAACACGACACGCCGTTGCCGAACTCATGGGCGTTGATCAACGCCACGGCACTGGCGAAGTCCGGTACGCGGACGATGCCCAGCACCGGGCCGAAAATCTCTTGCTGATAGATGCTCATTTCAGTGCTGACCTGGTCGAACAGCGTCGCACCGACGAAGAAACCACCCTCGGCACCCGGCACCTTGAAACCCCGGCCATCAACCAGCAGTTGCGCGCCCTGGGCCACACCTTCGCTGATAAAACCTTCAACTTTGGCTTTGTGTTCAGCGGTCACCAACGGACCCATTTCACTGTCGCCCTGCAGACCGTTGCCGACCTTGAGCTGATCGATGCGCGGCAGCAGTTTGGCGATCAAACGGTCACCGACATCGCCCACCGCGACAGCAATCGAAATCGCCATGCAACGCTCACCGGCCGAGCCGTAAGCCGCGCCGATCAAGGCATCGGCGGCCTGATCGAGATCGGCATCAGGCATGACGATCATGTGATTCTTCGCCCCGCCCAGCGCCTGTACACGCTTGCCGCGTGAAGTGGCTTGCTGGTGGATGTACTCGGCAATCGGCGTCGAACCGACAAAGGAAATCGCCTCGACCTCCGGGTGCTGCAACAGCGCATCCACCGCAGTCTTGTCGCCCTGCACCACGTTGAACACGCCGTCCGGCAGCCCGGCCTCGGTCAGCAGACGCGCCATCAGCAAACTCGCCGACGGATCACGCTCCGAAGGTTTGAGGATGAAACAGTTACCGGTAACCAGCGCCAGCGGAATCATCCACAGCGGCACCATCACCGGGAAGTTGAACGGCGTAACGCCTGCGCATACGCCCAACGGCTGGCGCAGGTTCCAGTTGTCGATGCCACCGCCGATGTTATCGCTGAATTCGGTCTTGAGCAGGTTTGGCGCACCACAGGCATACTCGACGATTTCGATGCCGCGCGTGACCTCACCCTTGGCGTCGGACAGCACTTTGCCGTGCTC
This sequence comes from Pseudomonas sp. NPDC087346, assembly GCF_044744235.1. Taxonomy (NCBI): domain Bacteria; kingdom Pseudomonadati; phylum Pseudomonadota; class Gammaproteobacteria; order Pseudomonadales; family Pseudomonadaceae; genus Pseudomonas; species Pseudomonas sp. NPDC087346. The sequence continues at coordinate 143,853 of NZ_JBIUXX010000005.1, read as the reverse complement.
GCGGGTGATTATTTCCGCCAGTTCGTTGTGATGGCGGTCGAGCAATTCCTTGAACTTGAACATCACCCGCGAACGGCGCAGCGACGATTGCTCCGACCACGCCGGGAAGGCTTTCAGCGCGGACGCGACAGCCTCTTCCACGGTCCTGACGCTGGCCAGCGCCACTTGCGCCTGCACCACACCCGTCGCCGGGTTGAACACATTGCTGAACCGCTCGCCGCTGTCCTGCACCTGACCATCGATGTAGTGGCCGATTACCGGGGCATTGCTCATTGTTGTCGCGCTCCGTTCAAAACGTGGGAAGTCAGAGATCCAGCAGCCAGCTGTGCTGCGGGTCGTTATGGAACTGCCAGACACGTTTCGGCCCGGCCATGACATTCAGGTAATAAGATTCGTAGCCGTACGGCACGCTGACCGGGTGATACCCCTTGGGCACCACCACCAGATCGCTGTTTTCCACGGCCATGGCCTGATCGATACTGCGGTCGTCGGTGTACACACGCTGGAAGACAAAACCCTGCGGCGGGTTGATCTGGTGGTAATAGGTTTCTTCGAGAAAGCTCTGATGCGGTAAGTCATCGGTGTCGTGCTTGTGCGGCGGGTAGCTCGACGAATGCCCGGACGGCGTACGCACTTCCACGACGAGCAACGAATGCGCCGGCTCGCTGTCCGGCAAGATGTCGCAGACGTAACGAGTGTTGGCGCCCTTGCCACGCACGCTGCGCTTCATCGACTCCGGACGAATCAGCCGTGGCCCGAGATTGGCGCTGGCCGAACCGGGTGCGGCGCAGACAGCGATTTGTGTGTCACTCAACGCGATCACTTGCGCCTGACTGCCGGGCGGCAGATAGGCGGCGAAGGGTGATTTGTCCTCGAACACCGACTGCCGATCACCGAGGTTGTCCCACTCGAATCCGCCCTGCCCCGGCGCCTCGCCACTGATACTGACGCGACCGCTGAGCAGCACCAGGCACAACTCCTGATCGCCCGCCGTCACCGGCAGGGTTTCGCCGAGCCTCAGTCGGTAGGCGGCGAAACCGACGTACTCAAGACGCCCCTTTTCCAGCTCGACCATGGTGCGGCCACGGGCCTGACTCTTGACCAGAAGGCTCATCACAACCCCCTTTCGTTGAGCAGTGCGCGCAGGGTGTCGTAGCCCTTTTTCGCGTAGATGTAACTTGGCGCTACCGCCGGGTCCTGCTCGGCCTCGACCACCAGCCATCCGTGATAATCGGCGGCCACCAGCACATCCAGCAACGCGGCGAAATCGATGTCGCCATCGCCGGGCACGGTGAACGTGCCGTTGATGATGCAATCCGGGAAGCTCCACAGATTGTTGCGCGCCAGTTGCACCACCGGTTTGCGCACGTCCTTGAAATGCACGTGGCAGATGCGTTCGATATGTTTTTTCAGGACTTGCAGTGGCTCGCCACCGCCCATATAGCAGTGGCCGGAATCGAACAGCAAACCGACTTCGCTACCGGTCAGGGCCATGAGTTTGTCGATGTCTGACGGCGATTCGACGTAGGCGCCCATGTGATGGTGATACGCCAGACGCACGCCCCGGGACAGGGTGAAACGCGCCAGTTCAGTAAGCTTTTCGGCGTATGTCTGCCACGCCTGTTCGCTGTGAAAGCGTGGCCGTTCGACCAATGGAATGCGCTGACCCTGGATCGAATCGGCAACCTCGCCGTACACCAGAACATTCGCACCGTTCTGCGCCAGCAACTCGACATGGCTGGCGATGGCGTCTATTTCCTCGGCCACCGAACGTGTCGCCAGTCGGCTGGAATACCAGCCCGAAACCAACGCCAGATCGTAAGGCCGCAGCACGTCACCGACGCCTTTGGCATCCTTGGGAAATTTACCGTTGAGCTCAAAACCTGCGTAACCGATTTCCTTGCCCTCACTCAGGGCCGTGCTCAACGGCGTCTCGCCACCTAGGGACGGGAGATCGTCGTTGCTCCAGGAAATCGGGTTGATGCCAATTCGGATTGCGGGCATGGCTGCACCTTTTATTGTTTTCCATCAATCATTGAGGCGGTCACTGAACCCTGTGGGAGCTGGCTTGCCAGCGATGGCGGTTTGTCAGTCGTCATCGATGCCGAATGTGCCGCCGTCATCGCTGGCAAGCCAGCTCCCACAGGTTCGGTGTAAATGCTTAGCTTCGGGCCTTGCGCCAGGCGTCGATCAGTTCGACAAACGTGCCCTGCACCTGGCGGATCAGCGTTTCGTCGTCGATCTCGCCGGCCATCCACGCCCGGCTCGGCTCTTGAAAAATCGTCCGTCCCACCGCAAACCCTCGGCAAGTGCGGCTCGCGCTGGCCTGCTGAAAACCTTCGGCCAACGCCGCTGCCGGTGCATTCAGGCCTAACAGCACCACGCCACGGCAATACGGATCGCGTTCTTCAATCAGCGCATCCAGTTGCTGCCATTCTTCGGCACTCTGCGCTTCGATCTTCCACCACGCCGGGTAGATGCCAAGGTTGTACAGGCGTTTCAAGGCGCGATAGAGCACGTCCGGGTGAGCCGACGGATGATCCTTCGGCGGCACGACTTCCAGCAGCAACTCATGCCCACTGACCTGCGACGCCTGATACAAACCCTTGAGCTGCGCCTCCTGCTCCAGCCGCAACATTGGCTCGTCGTCAGGATGGAACTGCACCAGACACTTGATGATTTGCTCCTGCGGCCAGGCAATCAGATTGCTGCCAATCGAGCGCCCATGTTCGAAAGCCAGTGGCCGCGAGTTCTGCACCTCGACCGGCCGCGCCACCCACCAGCCGCGACCGGTCGCGGCATTGAGGGAGTCCTGACCGAAACGCTGATCCGCCAGCAGCCCGACATCGGCCTCAACACCCTGCTCACGCAGATCGGCTTCAACCCGTTCCACCGCTTTTATAAACAGTTGCTTCAAAGCGCAGATGCTCGCGAGATCGCGTCCACTCTTCTGCGCCAGTTCCACCAACTGCCAGCGATGATCAAAGGCGAAAATGAACAGCGGTTTCCACTGTTTGCGTGGCACGCTGACCTGATGCAGACGCTGCAATGTCACGTCCTGATCCGGTCGGGTAATCGGCACCGGGCTGTTGAACAGATAGTCGAGTTCGGCACGGGTCGGCATCGCCGGGGCGCAAGCGTGGCGTGACACCACCAGCCCGCCGCAGGCATTGGCCAACTGGCAGCAACGCTCGTCCGTGGCATCCTCGATCCAGCCACTGAGGAACCCCGACATAAAGGCATCGCCGGCGCCCAGCACATTCAGCACCTCGACGCGCACGCCGGGATAGATCGCGCCATCCTCAAGCCGCACCGGAATCACCCCGTGAATCACCGTGCAACCCTGCGGCCCGAGCTTCACCACCAGAGTCGCGTTGCTCAAGCGCCGCACATTGCGCAGCGCGGTGAGCAGATCTTCAGCGCCACCGGCAATCAGAAACTCTTCTTCAGTGCCGACGATCAGATCGAAGCGCGGCAGGATCGACTGCACGTGCTGGCTGACATTGCGATCAGCGACAAACCGCGTCTCGCCATCCGCCTTGCCGGCCAAGCCCCACAGCACCGGGCGGTAGTCGATATCGAGCACACGTTTGACGTTATGTTTTTCGGCGTAATCCAGCGCCTGAATGCTCGCCTTGTAGACGGACTCAGTGGAGAAATGCGTGCCGGTGATCAGCAGCGCCTTGCTGGAGGCAATGAACGCCTCGTTGATGTCCTCGGCGCGCAACGCCATGTCGGCGCAATTCTCGCGGTAGAACACCAGGGGAAAGGTTTCGCGGTCCTTGAGACCGAGCAGGACCATCGCGGTCAGGCGTTCGGGATCAACCTTGATCTCGCTGACGTCACAACCTTCACGGGCCAGTGATTCGACCAGAAAACGTCCCATGTGATCGTCTCCGACCCGGCTCAACATCGCCGATTTCAGGCCCAATCGCGCCGTACCGAACGCGATGTTGGCCGACGAACCACCGAGGTATTTGGCGAAGCTGGAAACGTCCTCAAGCCGCGCACCGACCTGCTGCGCATAGAGGTCGACGCCAAGGCGCCCGAGGCAAATCAGATCCAATTGACGCCCACTGGCAAAACGAGTCTGGCCCATGCTGGCTCCTGTTATTTTTATCAGCCGTGGTTTTCCCCGATACGTCGAAGAAAACACATTGAGTGGACGCAGACTAAAACGCTCTGGCAGCAATAATCAATATTTATTCCAAATATTTTTTACGTGGAATATTTTTTCCAATACACTTTTGTACGAGCGTTCCAGACGCGGTGCATCGATTCAGCATCGACCGCCGACCGCGCAAGCCAAGATTTTATTAGGGCCTACCCTGTAGACTGCGCACAGCCAACCTATTGTCAGGGCCTGCCGCGCACCCACCCAGGCCTATAAGAACAAGCCAGAAGGATTTTCTATGTCCCGCACCGATCAGCCGGCTACCGACGAGCGCCCCGCCGAAAGCGACCTCGCCAGCCCCCCGATCAATGCCGAGCGTCTGCTGCAGCTGATCACCGAAGAATACGAAGCCCTGCCGCGCCAGCTCAAACGCATCGCCAGCTACATGAGCCAGCAGAGCGACCGGATCATGGTCGACCGCATCAGCGACATCGCCCGCGAGTGCGAAGTGCACCCGTCGGCCATCGTGCGCTTCTCGCAGCGCTTCGGTTTCAGCGGTTTCAGCGAAATGCAGGCACTGTTCCGCGAGGCCTACACGCACAAAGCCACGCCGGTGCAGAACTACCAGCAACGCATCCGCAGCATGATCGCCAACAAGTCGCAGAAGGCCAGCGCCGGCGACCTCGCGCGCGAATGCGTCGACGCCACCCTCTCCGGCATCGAACGCCTGGGCCTGGAACTCGACGATGCCGCGTTTGAAAAAGCCGTCGATCTGGTGGTCAACGCCGACAACATCTACGTGGTCGGCGTGCGCCGCTCCTTCGCGGTCGCCGACTACCTCGTCTACAACCTGCAACACACCAACAAACGCATCCACCTGGTATCCGGCCTCGGCGGCAGCTACCGCGAACAGATGCGCAGCGTGCGCGCCAACGACCTCGTCATCGCGATCAGCTTCACCCCGTACGCCAAGGAAACCCAACACTGCCTGCGCATCGCCCAGCACCATCAGGCCAAAACCCTGATCCTCACCGACAGCAACCTCTCGCCATTGGCCAAACGCGCCAACACCGTGCTGCTGGTCAACGAAGGCAGCTCGTTCGCGTTCCGCTCGCTGAGTGCGACGTTGTGCTTGTGTCAGGCGTTGTTTATCGCCGTGGCGTATCGGCTGGAGCTGAAGGTGGACGAGATTCACGAACAGGTCGGATTCGACGACTGACAATTCCTTCAAGCTCGGATAGGTTATGCCTTCCCCCGGCTCGACTTGAAGGAACGCGTCATGAAACTGATCGGCATGCTGGACTCCCCTTACGTGCGGCGCGTGGCGATCTCCGCCAAACGTCTGGGCATTGCACTGGAACACGAGTCGGTCTCGGTGTTCCGGCATTTCGAACAGTTCCAGCAGATCAACCCGGTGGTCAAGGCGCCGACGCTGGTCCTCGACGACGGCGAAGTGTTGATGGACTCGACCCTGATCCTCGACTACCTCGAAGCCGTCGCCGGCAAAAGCCTGCTGCCGAGCGACCTCAAACAACGCGCCCGCGCCCTGCGCCTGATCGGCCTCAGCCTCGCCGCCTGCGAAAAATCCGTACAGATCTACTACGAACGCAACCTGCGCCCGGCCGACATCCAATACCAACCGTGGGTCGAACGCGTCGAAAGCCAACTCGCCGCCGCTTACATCGCCCTCGAAGCCGAACTGCAAAAACAGTCCCTGCCCACCGACGGCGACGTAATCGCCCAGGACGGCATAAGCGTCGCCGTCGCCTGGAGCTTCACCAACCTCGTCGTCCCCGATCAGGTCGATGCCGCCCGCTTCCCACGTATCGCCCAATACACCGCCTACGCCGAAACACTCGAAGCGTTCATCAGCAGCCCGATGGCCTAGACCATGAGTACCGCCCCCGAAACCGCCGCCCCGGCGCTAAAAGAAATCTTCAACGCCGAGCGCTTGCAACACATCGCCCGCGAAATGAGCGCCGTGTACCCGGCATTCAAGGCCAAGGCTTTCTTGAAACACGCAAACGAAGGGCTTGCTGAGTTATCCGTAATGCAACGCATGGCCCGCGTCAGCGAAAGCCTGCACGCCGTGTTGCCGCTGGGTTACGAAGATTCACTCGACGTACTGCGCGAACTGGCGCCACGCCTCAACAGCGGATTCGTCAGCATGTGCCTGCCGCACTACGTCGCCAGTTATGGCGGCGATGCGTTCGATACATCGATGGACGCGTTGAAATACTTCACCACGTTCGGCTCCTCGGAATTCGCCATCCGCCACTTTCTGCGCAGCGACCTCGAGCGCTCGCTGGAACTGATGCACGACTGGGCCGGGGACGAAAACCACCATGTGCGGCGACTCGCCAGCGAAGGCAGCCGCCCTCGCCTGCCCTGGTCGTTCCGGCTGGAAGCGGTGCAGGCAGATCCACGATTGGCGGCGGGGATACTGGGTCGGTTGAAGGCCGATGACAGCCTGTACGTGCGCAAATCCGTGGCGAATCATTTGAATGACGTGACCAAAGAGCATCCGGAGTGGGTGCTGGATGCGATTGAGGGGTGGTCGCTGGAGGACAAGAACACCGCGTGGATCGCGAAGCATGCGTTGCGGAGTTTGATCAAACAGGGGGATTTGCGCGCGCTGACGGTGATTGGTGCCGGGGCGAAGGCTGAGGTTGAGTTGCTGGATGTGCGGGTTGAGCCGGCGGTGGTGAGGTTGGGCGAGACGATTACGTTGTCGTTTACGCTGCGCTCGACGGTGGCTGAAGAACAGCGGTTGGTGATTGATTATGCGATTGACTATGTGAAGGCGAATGGCGGGGTTTCGGCTAAGGTATTTAAGTTGAAGGGGATGGTGTTGGCGGGGGGCGGTAGCGAGTTTGTTAGTCGGAGGCAGGTAATTAAGGATTTCACTACGCGGAAGCATTTTGTTGGGTGGCATGGGGTGCGGGTGATGGTTAATGGGGTGGTTTTGGGGGGTGGGGGGGTTGATATTGTCCGGAAGTAACGGCCCAGTACGGCTACGAATGTATCTGGCGAAACTAGGAAGAATGAGCGGGCATAAGAAGGTCTGCTTTCGGCCAAAAGCGGACGTACGCGACGCGAGCCTGGTTGCCCCCTAATCTTTCTTATGAGAAGTTGAGGTGAAGCTAATCCATCAAGGAAGATCATGGAAATTCGATCGACGGAAACAGAAGACTGGATGCTATTAAAGCAAGTCCGACTCGCCGCGCTTTTGGACACGCCAACGGCATTTGGTGTCAGTTATCAAACTGCCGCCGCATACACTGACGAGCAGTGGAAAGTAAGAGCCTCATCAACCGGAACAGAATTTTGGCTGGCATTCGAGAAAGACAGGCCTGTCGGAATGATTGGTGCCGCAGTCAGTAGCGCACATCGCTTTAACTTGATCGGAATGTGGGTTGAACCTGCTGCACGGGGCTCTGGCGTGGCAACTCAGTTGGTAGAAGTAGTGAAAGCTCGTGCTACCGCGGAAGGCTTTGATCGTGTTTTTCTCGATGTATCACCCGACAATGCAAGAGCCTCGAACTTCTATCTCAAACAAGGTTTTGCTTTCATGGATGAATGGGAGCCGTTAGAAAGTCATCCGCATATTACGGTTCAGACGATGCTCTGGATCGGAAACTGATTCACGAATTCCCTATTAGCCGGATGTCCATTACGGGTCGGTTTCTGCACGACGTCACAGGCAATAATCGACCCTTAGCAGCCATTTGAGTACACACGGTAAAGCTACTGATCCAATGTCTTCGACATGATGATGGTGCGCTCGGACTCGTGAAATACGTCTCGGATTTTTTTAAAGCCAAGTGAAGCATAAAAGCCTTCAGCGGTGATTGAAGAGGGGACGCGCAGCAGGTTGAGTCCTTCGGTTATGGCGATTGATTGAATTTTTGTCATCAGCTGTCTTCCGATGCCCATCCCTTGATAGGCCGGTTCGACAAAAACACTTCGGACAACGCCCTGATCAAGACTGGCTGTTGCGACGATATGACTTTCGAGTGTTGCTACGATTACCTGACGCTGCGTCAACAAACGAAGGATCGCCTGTGGAGAAAAGCTTTGTACCACTTGATTGATGATTTCGGATGAATAGTCCTGAGCATTTGACACGCGGAGGGTGCCAATGATGATCCGACTGATAGCTGGAGCATCCGCATTCATTGCGTTTCGAATTAGGCAATCCATTCAAGCATTTCCTTCCGTTTGATTTCTTGATCGTAGTGAGATACGACCCTACTCGCCAGCATGAAGGGCTGCTTCTGGCCAAAAGCAGTCATTGGCGAAGCCAAGCCATTGAATCGAAACCTGTCAAAAAACCAGAGAAATCAAAATCAAAACTGGTGAAAACGATTCGTGCCCTGCCCCAAAACCTCACCAACTCCCATACGGAATGCCGTACTTATGGATATAGAGCTTGGCCTTATCACTTACCGGATAAGCGTAACGTCCTTCGTTCTTGCCTTGACTCGGACCCAACGGCTCGATCTCAGCCTGTGCGCTCGCAACTTTGATCGGGTGATTGCATGAGTCTCTGACCCATACCTGCACGACCCCACCGGGGGCTAACCCCAAATAGACCGATGCCATGAATCTTGCTTCTTGTTCGGGCTTATGCGGGCAACGCTGATTGACGGACGACACCATCATTTGCCTGCCCTGCTCCGGAATATCCACCCATGCGTGCCAGGTTTTTTGCTCGACTATGGATTGCCAGCGGACATAAATGCGGACGGGTAAATCTGCACCCACTACTCTCCTTCCGCTACCGCCAACACCTGCCCAACCCCGAGCTGACTCTGTGCCGTCGTCAGGCTCCCCTCCTGCAGCAGTACCAGCACCGGAGTCCGAGAAAACTTTACCGGTAATGTCCTGCACAGAACTGGTTTCGACCCAGACCTTCATGTAGTCGGGCTCAGTGAAGGCAAGCTCCCACCACTCCGACCTAGGGTCATTCTTGGCTGATAGCGGATCAGTCGACTGGCAACCGGCGATCAACAAGACACAAAGTAACGCTATGAACTTCTTCATCGGGGAACGACTTACCAACTCCCATAAGGGATGCCGTACTTCTCAATATATTTCTTCGCCTTTTCACTTACTGGATAGGCATAACTACCGCCATTCTTCCCCTGCTGTGCACCTAGTGGCTCAATCTCTGCTTGGCCCCGAGCAACCTTAATCGGATTTCGACAGGAGTCTTTTACCCATGCCTGTAGTACGCCCCCGGGGGCGAGGCCTACGTAAAGTGAAGCCATGAATCGAGCTGTTTTATCGGGTGTTTCATCGCAACGCTCGTGCGTGGAGCTCATCATCAATTGCCTGGCTTTTTCAGGAATATCAATAAAACCGCGATAGGTTTTTTGCTCTGTTATCGACTGCCAGCGTACAGATATCCGTTTTGGCAGATCGGCACCTGTGACCGGCATTCCCGAGCCAGTCACAGCTCCCCAGCCTCGAGCCGACTCGATGCCAATGTCGGGCTCTCCCGAAGCGGCAGTGCTTTTTCCTGCTCTGGAAAAGACCTTGTCATTAATATCTTGAACGGAGCTGTCCTCTACCCAAACCTTCATATAGTTAGGCTCAACGAACACTAATTCCCACCATGAATATTCAGGGTCATTTTTGCCCGTATCGGCGCCTCCGGTCTGGCAGCCTGCCAACAGTAAACAGCCCAGCAGGGAAACCGTGGCTTTCAACATCCGCGAGTCCAAACTTGTGTGACTATTACCAGCTCTCATACGGAATGCCGTACTTCTCGATGTACCGCATAGCATTCTGGCTGACGGGATAGGCATATCCTCCCCCATTCTTCCCCTGCTCCGGGCCGAGTGGTTCGATTTCACCTTGAGCTCGAGCGACTTTGATCGGACGTCGACATGAGTCTCTGACCCACGCTTGCAGCACACCACCAGGGGCCAACCCCACGTAAAGCGTTGCCATGTATCGTGCCGTTTTTTCAGGAGTATCCGGACAGCGTTGGTGTGTTGATTTCACCATTAACTGCCTGGCTTCTTCTGGAATATCAATGAAACCTTTATAGGTTTTTTGCTCTGATATGGATTGCCAACGGACGAAAATCAGCTTTGGAAGATCCGCGCCTGTCACAGGAATTCCGGAGCCACTCACTGGACCCCAACCACGGGCAGACGGCGTGCCATCTTCTGGTTCCCCCCCAGCAGCAGAGCTCCCGCCCACTCTGAAAAACACTCTGTTATTGATGTCCTTAACTGAGCTGTCTTCTACCCAGACCTTCATGTAGTCGGGCTCAATGAAACCCAGCTCCCACGAGGGAGACTTGGGGTCACTCTCACCGGTTTCCGAACCCGCACTCTGGCAGCCTGCCAAGAATAAAGCGCCCAGCAGCGCGATCATTGCCTTCATTACCAAAGGTTCCTTTCAGGTACATGTGGGTGTTGTACGCGAACTGCGTCTTCCGTCGGGGCGTTGATGTAAACAGCATCGATGCCACTGCCATCCTTTCTTCCAAGAGGATGATTCCAGTTAGCGGATGTATGGATGTAGTTCAGCATCAGCAGTTTTTCTTCTTCTGGAGTGGTGCGGTAGTCACCGGCGACGAAGCGGTCGCACAGGGATTGCAACTCCTGAGGAATGGAATGCTCGGCATCTGCGGGCATGTCGGCGAACTGAACGCCTTTTTCCTTTGCCAGTTGATACATCACTCTGAGATAAATTCTTGAGAGCTTACCGCTGACTGGGCGTTTGAGTTGTAGAGCGGCGTACACGCGTTTCTCTCTAGGCGCGAGTCTGTCTTGATTATCCTTTGGGAGCTCAACCGCGGTAGGGGTGACAACTTCCAGTAAATGAGCAGGCCAGCCTTTACCGATCCACTGGCTTTTTACGCGTTCAGCGTCATGGTAGATCGATGTGGTTGTAACGTCGGTGTAGAGGGAAACCGTGAGTGTTTGCATAGGACTGACCAATACGCACTCCTCGACTTCATCGAGATAGCTGCCACCGATATCTGAGTGAACACCAGGAAGCGTGTACTCCGGGTGATCGGGCTTCACTCGACTGAGAGCGAAGTTTGCGCGGCACTCATCACGGGCTACAAGATGGACAACATCTTTGAAAAACCTGCGATCCAGATACAGCTTAACGCCGGGTGCGATGGGGCTTTGCACCTGACCAAAATTAGTGAAACCGGCAATAGAGGGCACCGTATCGAATAGTCCGATAAACCCCATATTGATTCCGCTTCCATACTGACTATCAAAATTTCGGCTGAAGTCTTTGGCGCTCTGATTAAGCAAGTCTCCTAACGGCCCTTGCTTGCCTCTGACAATTTCGTTCGAAAAGTGCCGTGCTGCAGCTGCGCCACGGCTGAAGCCAAACGTATCAAAAGTCAGAGAGACTATTTCACTGTCGGGATTATCTTGTAGAGCGTCCTCAACAGCCTCTTTGATTTGAGCGAAAGACGCCTGTACACGACCTGAAACACCAGTAGCACCCCGTCCCAACCCAGAACCCATGGCGCTGTCTTTTTTATCGTTAACGGTACCTATACCGTCGACATAGATAGGACGTGATACGTACTTGAGAGAGCTATCACCTTGGGCTTTTTGGGTTTTTTTATATAAGGAATGTAATTTCTTCACATTGGTGAGCCCAGCACCATAGCTGCTATCCGGATCACTCATATAAGGCTGACAACTAGCCGGAATATCCTGCGGCGCAATCGGATGCTGCGCACCACACAGCAACCCAGCCGCCGTGTTATTCGCATTGTTGCCAGTGCCGTCAAAGAACACGCCAATCCTCAGCGCGATGCCGATTTTCTCGGGTTCGGGCGCGGGTTTTTTCCCGTGCTTTTCGTACTCAGCCCAACGCTGGGCGTGAATATCTACGGGTTTGGCTTCTTCGTAGCGGAAGTTTTTCGGGGGGTTGGGAACGTAGCCACTCAATCCTTGATTCCTTGTTCTGATCCTTGAAGAACGGCCCGAAGGGTGACAGTCGGGGCTGGGTGGCGCAAGGCGTGGCCGAGTGCCAGCCCTGCTGAGACAACGTGTTGTGACGAGGGTTTCCCCTCGTCTTCGCGGGTGTCAGTTCGGGATTTCGACGTTGTCCAACGCCTGATTTACGGCCAGTTCGCTCAACATGACTATTTGCGCGATGCCGAGTGCGGTTTTGCGGTGTGAGTTGTCGAGCAGTGCGGCGAAGTCGTTGAGCATGGTGGTGGCCGAGCCGAGGGTTTCGCTGGCGTTGGCCAACAGGGATTCGGTGTCGCACTTGGGGTTGGCGAGGTACATCGGTTCGGGTTTGTTGGTGCTGGCCATGATCAGGCTGGCGGGTGTGAGGTAGTGGTCGAGAGCGCGTTCGGCGGCTTCGTGGAGCTTTTTGGAGTCGAGGGATTCGTAGGGGGAAACTGGATCTGATTCTGGCGGGTTGGGTGTTGGTTTGATCATTGATGAAGCTCCTAACACATTTAGTGGAGGCTTCACCCTTTCGCTACCAAACGAAGGGTGGCGGCCATGCACAGGTTGGTAGACCGGGTGTTAGGTTCCGGCGCGCCCTAGGACGCCCTGTACATGACCACCATAAATCCGAGACAAAGAATCTCGGCGATGATGGACCTGTACATCTAACACCGGGCTACCAAACCCGATCACTGTTTTTCAGTGACCGGCAAACGATAGAACCCGCGCCCCAGACGCACAAGCCGGCGGATTCTGGCTTAGTCGTAGCCGATGGCGCAAGGCGTTGTAGGCAACCGGAAGTGACTGAGCATTCGCTTTAAACAGCCTCGGGGTTTGCCGTTTAGAGCAGCGTTGCAGATCTTTGCTGAATGGGGGTTGAGGTCAAAAGATCGCAGCCTTCGGCAGCTCCTACAGGGGGTTGTGGCGTTAGGGTTGATTGGTTCAGGCCTCCAGTCATCGATCATTTAAATTAGCCCAGCGGCTGCTGCCTCTGTGCCGGCGACCAAGTCAGCTATTCGTGACGAGGGTTTCCCCTCGTCGTCGCGTCGGTCAGTTGGGGATTTCGACGTTGTCCAGCGCCTGGTTTACGGCCAGTTCGCTCAACATGACTATTTGCGCGATGCCGAGTGCGGTTTTGCGGTGTGAGTTGTCGAGCAGTGCGGCGAAGTCGTTGAGCATGGTGGTGGCCGAGCCTAGGGTTTCGCTGGCGTTGGCCAGCAGGGATTCGGTGTCGCACTTGGGGTTGGCGAGGTACATCGGTTCGGGTTTGTTGGTGCTGGCCATGATCAGGCTGGCAGGCGAGAGGTAGTGATCGAGGGCGCGTTCGGCGGCTTCGTGGAGTTTTTTGGAGTCGAGGGATTCGTAGGGGGAAACTGGATCTGATTCTGGCGGGTTGGGTGTTGGTTTGATCATGGTGAAACTCCTGATTGTTCATTAGGAGCTACCAACATCACTTGCAGATGATGGGTGGCAGCTTTGTGCAGGTCTGCAAGACCGGGAAACCAGGCACCCGGCAGACCCGAAGGTCTCCCGCACAAAGCCGCCATTGAATGGACGTAAAACAAGCGTCCTTTGGCATGGCTATGCGACTGGTTTTTCGGCGGGCTTGCAGACCCGATCACTGATGAGCAGTGACAGGAACCACGTTACGGACGGAGCGCCAGACGCACAAGCCAGCGGATTCTGGCTTAGTCGTAGCCGATGGCGCAAGGCGTTGTAGGCAATCGGAAGTGACTGGGCATTCGCTTTAAACAGCCTCGGGATTTGCTGTTTAGTACAGCAATGTAAATCTCTGCTTAATGGGGGTTGAGGTCAAAAGATCGCAGCCTTCGGCAGCTCCTGCATGGGGTTGTGGCGTCAGGGTTGTTGGGGGATTGTGCCGGAGAAGATGGTTTCTACCGGGCCGGTGAGGATGACCGGGCCGCTGCGGTTCCATTGGACGGTGACGATGCCGCCGTCGCATTCGACTTCGACGGTGTCGTCGAGCAAGCCGCGTCGTATGCCGTTAACCGCAGCGCCGCACGAGCAGGAACCGGAGCCGAGCGGGATGCCGCCACCGCGTTCCCAGATGCGCAGCCGAATACGTTGGCGGTTGATGATCTGGACGAAGTGGACGTTGGTTTTGCGCGGGAACAGCGGGTTGGTTTCGATGCTCGGGCCGAGGATCGCGATGTCGATTTCGCTGAGGTCGTCGACGAAGTAGGTGCAGTGGGGATTGCCCATGCTGCACGCTGCCGGGTCGCCGGCCAGTGGCAAGGTTGCGCTGTCGAGTTCGTGGGCCAGGGGAATGTCGGCCCAGTCGAACATGGGTTCGCCCATGCTCACGGAAATGGTGTCGGTGGCGGTGCGTTGGCAGGTGAGCAGGCCGCGCTCGGTTCGCAGGGTGATCGAGCGCAGACAGGATTCGCGCATCAGCCAATCTGCCGCGCCTCGGGTTGCGCTGCCGCACACATCCAGCGGCGAGCCGTCGGCATTCCAGAAGATCAGGCGTGCGGCAGCGTCGTCGCAAGCGAGCAGCACCGCGAGTTGATTAAAGCCAATGCCGCGATGGCGGTCGCCCAGTCGCCGCGCCAGTTCGCTGGTGATGGGGTTCGGTGTGTAGCGGGCGTCGATCACGACGAAGTCATCGCCGTTGGCGTGCATTTTATGAAAGGCGAGCGGCATCCATATGTCCTTTGCTGTCTTTCAAGATAGCGAATGATCCTTCCTCGACAGGCCACAGAGTGACCCGGATACGTTGTTCCGGCAACCACCCTGCCCCGCACTTTCATTTACTGACGTTGATCACCCGTGCAACAACGCAGCACTCGATGAGATGACCAGCAGCACCGCCAATACCCGGTTCATCCAGCGCAATTGCTCCGGGTTGCTGAGCCATCGGGCAGCGCCTCGACCGAGCAGTGCCCAGATCGCCAGACACGGCAGCGATACCAGAAAGAACGCCAGGCACAGTGCGTTCAGCCCCTGCCCTTGCGCGGTGAACACGCTGATCACGGCAATCGCCATCATCCATGACTTGGGGTTGACCCATTGCAACAGCGCCGCGCCGATCAGGCCCATTTCGGGCTTTTCTTCGCCGGCAACCGGGTCGATGGCGGTGACCGGCGCGGTGAAGATCTGCCACGCCAGCCACAGCATCCAGCACAGGCCGAGGCCGCTGATGATCGGGCGCACACCGGGCAGCATCAGCGTGCTGGCGCCGGCGCCGGCGACCCACACCAGCGACGCTGCACCGACGCCTGCACCGAGGATGATCGGCAGGCAGGGTCGCCAGCCGCGTCGGGCGCTGGTGCTGAGGACGATCAGGTTGGTCGGGCCCGGGGTGATGGAGGCGACGAAGGCAAAGAGGATAAACGCGAGCATGGCACGGCCCTGTAGGAATTGAGGGCGTACTGTGTCGGTTGCGGGGCGTGGCAGTCTTGAACGTTTGTTCAGCGGCGGCTGACGCCAATGGCGCGCTGTTGATAGGCGCCCGGGGTGATGCCGTAGGCGCGGACGAACCAGCGGCCCAAGTGGCTTTGATCGGCGAAACCGAGTCGGCTGGCGACGTCTATTGGCTGTACGCCAGCAGCGAGCATCTGCCGGCCACGGCTGAGGCGCAGCTGGATCAGCCAGGCGTGGGGCGCCAGTCCATAGGCAGCCTTGAACGCTCGGGTCAGGCGAAAACGGTCGGTGCCGCATGCCTCGGCCAGCGTGTGCAGGCTGATGTCTTGTTCGTGGTAGGCCATGAGGTAATCCCGGGCCTGTCGGGCGATCAGCGGTGCGCGGTTGGCGGCGATTGGTTGCGCACGTTTGTAGAGGTGCACGGCGAGCCGTTCCACCAGCGAGTCCAGCGCCACTTCGCGGACCATGCGCACGTCTTGCTGATGCAGCGCGTTGAAGGCGAGCAAGGTTGCCCGGGCCAGTGCCGGGTCGTCATTGAGCACGCTGCCGATGCCCGGCAAACCGCCACCCGCACAGTCCATCAATCCGCCCATTGCCTGTTCCAGCCATGCGGGCTGGAGATAGAGCATGCGATAGGTGAAGCCTTCCGGGCTGGGCGCATCGCCGTCGTGGATGTCACCGGGTTCAAGCATGAAGACCTTGCCCGGCGTGCTGTCATGCCGCGCCCTGCGACTGTTGAAGCGCTGCACGCCTTGCTCGGTGAAGCCGATCAGATAGGTTTCATGCCAGTGCGGATCGTACGCGTGCGCGTGCCCGGCGAAGTGCGCGTGCAGGGTTTCGATCCCGGTTTCCCGATCGTGGGCGAGGTTGATCCAGTTGCTCATGGCTTGGGTACGGTGGTGGGCTGGGGGTAGTAATCCACAAATGGTCGGGTTCGGCTAGAAGGTTTGTGCATGGGGTAGCCGGGATGGCGATTATTCCGGACGAGATGCGGTGAACGGGCTGGCCTCATCGCGGGCAAGCCCGGCTCCCACAGGGATTTAGGTGTGCCTGGGATTGTTGAGAGTCTATAGATCGCAGCTTTTGGCAGCGCCTATCGGGTGGTGGCCAGATGATGGGCGACCAATGCGTTGGCGTGGCCGTGGCCCATGCCGTGTTCGTCCTTGAGCCAGGCGACCAGTTCCATGTGTTTTTTGTCGGTGACGCTGGCGAGCAGGTTCAGCCAGTGGTCGATGGGTTGGCCGTACTTTTTCTCGATGGACGGGAAGTAGGATGCCGGGCCTTTTACTTTGCTGTCTTCGCTCATGACGCAAACTCCTTTTCTGTTGGGCATTTCATGAGAACGCGGAGCCCCTTTTCAAAAAAGAGACCCGCCTCGTTGCCATCAGGCAATCAACTTGGCTCTCCAACTTGAGAAACAGGTGCGCGAACCTCCGCGTCTAGCGAATGGAGGCTGTGCGAGGTGGGCTGACTATCCTGCGTGGCCGCCTCGAAATTCAACTGTTGGTCGCGATGAACAAACTCTTCAATATCGAAAGCGGCCAAGTCCAGATAGCGTTTTATCCAGCCTTTTTCATAGACCAAACTGTGAATACCGTCCAGAACCGTTCCATAAATGCCCAATACAATAAAACCCAGCATCAAAACTACTGACCCTTTACTCGTAAAAATCGGCGCGACTTTAATAGCTTCAGCAGCAAGCGCAATCATTAGTGCGATGAGCGAAGCAAAGCCTAGATTCTGTGAAAGCGCCGGTCTTGGGGGTTTACCAGTGAGGTCAGAATAGGCCGATAACTCCCGCAGTTGCGTAGCCGTGTAACCCTCGTCGCGCATGGCTTCAAGAAAAAAGGCATAGCAAAGAACATTTTCTTTTTCCCGCCAGGACTGACGATCAATGGCATGGTCAGCAAACTGCTGGGGATAAACCATGCGCAATGCCTTGAATCGAGTGGAGTAAAGCGCGATGGCCCAGGGCACTAGAGCCAGGTAGGCGAAAGGGATCAATATCGGATACTTGATACCGAAGCCTGCAAAAGTAGTGAGTGGAATCGTTGACGCTACAGTCGCCCACATGGGCCATAACCTGCGGATATTCTCGCGCTTGAACAGCAGCTTATTAGGTCGTCTACGGCTGCACTTATAAAGCTTTTTCAAATCAGCCCATTCGATGAGTTTCATGACCAGTACGTATCCTTTTGGGTCTTGTAGAGAAGTGATGTTTTGCTGTCGTTACCGCAACAACCCCTGCTCCGCCTCGCACAACTCCACCACATAATCCCAGACCACCCGCAACCGCACCGACTTGTGCAACTCCCTGCGCGTGCTGATCCAGTAGCTGCGCTGAATCCCTTCCTCCGGCAACAACGCCACCAACTCCGGATCATCCGCCGCCATATAACAAGGCAGCACAGCAATGCCCATTCCCGACCTCGCTGCCTGTTGCTGGGCGATGACGCTGGTGCTGTGAAATACCACGCGGGGGTTGCGGCAGAAGCTGTTGAGGAACACCAGTTCCTGGCTGAACAGCAGGTCGTCGACGTAGCCGATCCACGCGTGGCGGCCGAGGTCTTCGCGGCTGCGCAGCGGGGGCGCGTTGTCGAGGTAGCCTTGGCTGGCGTAGAGCGCGAGGCGGTAGTCGGTGAGTTTGCGCGTGACCAGCATGTCGGCGGCCGGGCGTTCGAGGTGGATGCTGATTTCCGCTTCGCGGTTGAGGATGCTGACGAAGCGCGGCACGGCGACCAGTTCCACTTCCAGGCCGGGGTAGCGTTCGAACAGGCCGATCATGCGGCTGGCGAGGAACATCACGCCGAGCCCTTCGGTGACGCCGACGCGGATTTTGCCCAGCGGCGCGGTGGATTGGGTGATTTCTTCCTGAGCCAGCAGCGCAACGTTTTCCATGGCTTCGGCATGTTTCAGCAGCGCCTCCCCCGCCGGGGTCATTTCGTAGCCTTGGGCGTGCTGGACGAACAGTGCGGTGCCGAGGCTTTTTTCGATGGCTTCGATATGTCGGGCGACGGTGGCGTGGGTGGTGTTCAAGCGCCGGGCAGCGGTCAGCAGGCGACCGCTGCGCTGGAGCTCAAGAAAAAACCGCAGGTCGTTCCAGTCGAACATCGTCAGTCCTTGTGGGCTATGGTCTGTAAGTGCTGTTTAAAAACGCACAGCGGCTGCGCAAAAACTAACATTCTTTTGACGAAAGCTAACAACTAGGATGACTGACAACAAAAACAATAAGTGAGGTCAGGGAATGCAGACTTCCCTCGATGAGTTCGACTACATCGTGGTCGGCGCCGGTCCGGCCGGTTGCCTGTTGGCCAATCGGCTCTCGGCCGATCCGCAACAACGCGTACTGCTGCTTGAAGCGGGCGGGCGCGATAACTATCCGTGGATTCATATTCCTGTGGGTTACCTGTTCTGCATCGGTAATCCGCGCACCGACTGGTGCTTCAAGACCCAAGCGCAGTCAGGCCTGAACGGCCGCAGCCTGAGTTATCCGCGCGGCAAGGTGCTCGGCGGCTGTTCTTCGATCAACGGCATGATCTACATGCGCGGCCAGGCCGGCGACTATGACGGCTGGGCAGCGGATGGCAATCCGGGCTGGGCCTGGAACGATGTCCTTCCCTTGTTCAAACAAAGCGAAAACCACTTTGCCGGCACCGCTGAATTTCACGGCGCCAAGGGTGAATGGCGGGTTGAGCAGCAGCGTCTGTCGTGGCCGATTCTGGATGCGTTTCGCAGCGCTGCCGAGCAGAGCGGCATCGCCAGTATCGATGACTTCAATCAGGGCGATAACGAGGGTTGCGGCTACTTCCAGGTCAATCAGAAGGCCGGGGTGCGCTGGAACGCGGCGAAGGCGTTTTTGAAGCCGATTCGCAACCGAGCGAATCTGACGGTGCTGACCGGGGTTGAGGTGGATCGGGTGCTGTTGGAAGACGGCCGCGCCTCGGCGGTCAGTGCGCGGCATGAAGGTCAGCTCAAACGCTTCAAGGCGCGCAAGGAGATCGTGTTGTGCGCCGGTTCCGTCGGTTCGCCGAGCATTCTGCAACGCTCCGGGATTGGCCCGCGTCCGTTGCTGGAACGCCTCGGTATCGGGGTGATTCATGAGCTGCCGGGGGTGGGCGGCAATTTGCAGGATCACCTGCAATTGCGGCTGATCTACAAGCTGGAAAATGCACGCACGCTGAACCAGATCGCTGGCAGCGTGTGGGGCAAGATGGGCATGGGCCTGCGTTATCTGTACGACCGCAGCGGGCCGCTGTCGATGGCGCCGAGTCAGTTGGGCGCGTTTGCCCGTTCGGGGCCGGAGCAGGCTTCGGCGAACCTTGAGTATCACGTGCAGCCGTTATCGCTGGAGCGTTTTGGCGAGCCGCTGCATAGCTTCCCGGCGTTTACCGCTTCGGTGTGTGATTTGCGTCCGCAAAGTCGCGGGCGTATCGAAATCAGTTCGGTAGACCCGCAAGCGGCGCCGCTGATTCAGCCCAATTATCTGAGCCATCCGGAAGATTTGCGTGTGGCGGCGGATGCTATTCGCCTGACCCGGCGCATTGTCAGCGCCCCTGCCCTGCAAGCGTTCAACCCGGTGGAATATCTGCCCGGAGAAAGCCTGCAAACCGAAGAGCAATTGCACGAAGCGGCGGCGGCGATTGGCACGACGATTTTCCATCCGGTCGGCACCTGCCGCATGGGCAATGACGCTGAGGCGGTGGTCGATGCGCAGTTGCGCGTGCATGGGGTGCCGGGTTTGCGGATTGCCGATGCGTCGATCATGCCGCGTATTACCTCGGGCAATACCTGTTCGCCTACGCTGATGATTGCGGAGAAGGCGGCGCAATTGATCCTCAACCCTACGGCTGTAACCACAAACCTTGTGGGAGCCAGCCTGCTGGCGATGACGGAGTAACTCTCAGCATTTATGTCAGTTGATACACCGCCTTCGCCAGCAGGCTGGCTCCCACAAGGGATTTGCATCTGATTCACCAGTGGAACAACAAAAACAATCACTGTGAGGGATACCGATATGTCAGAACACGCTCAACCGCTGGACGCCACGAGCGATGCCGGCACCAGCAATGCCACGCAGAAAGTCATTTTCGCTTCGTCGCTAGGGACGGTGTTCGAGTGGTATGACTTCTTTCTCTACGGCGCCCTCGCGGCAGTCAT
The DNA here is from genome assembly GCF_044744235.1 of Pseudomonas sp. NPDC087346. Lineage (NCBI taxonomy): Bacteria > Pseudomonadati > Pseudomonadota > Gammaproteobacteria > Pseudomonadales > Pseudomonadaceae > Pseudomonas > Pseudomonas sp. NPDC087346. The sequence goes on along the minus strand of NZ_JBIUXX010000005.1, from coordinate 123,246 downwards.
CAGCAAGCAGTTTTTCGCCGGGGTCAACGACACCACGGCGTTCATCTTCGCGCTGATGGCGTTCGCCGCAGGTTTTGTCGTGCGGCCGTTCGGCGCGTTGGTGTTCGGCCGGTTGGGCGACATGATCGGGCGCAAATACACCTTTCTCGCGACCATTATCCTGATGGGTATCGCGACGTTCTGCGTCGGTCTGCTGCCGACCTACGCCAGCATCGGCATTGCCGCGCCGATCATTCTGGTGGTGCTGCGCATGCTCCAGGGTCTGGCGCTGGGCGGTGAATACGGTGGCGCCGCGACTTACGTCGCGGAGCACGCGCCGATCGGCAAACGCGGTTTCCACACCAGCTGGATTCAGTCCACCGCCACCCTCGGTCTGCTGCTGTCGCTGCTGGTGGTGCTCGGCTGCCGCTACTTCACCGGCGATCAGTTCGAAGTCTGGGGCTGGCGTATTCCGTTTCTGCTGTCGATTGTGCTGCTGGGGATTTCCACCTGGATTCGCCTGAGCCTGCACGAGTCGCCGGCGTTCCTGAAAATGAAAGAGGAAGGCAAAACCTGCAAGGCGCCGATTCGCGAGTCCTTCGGCAAATGGGAAAACCTCAAAGTGGTGCTGATCGCCCTGTTCAGCATCAACGCCGGGCAAGCGGTGACCTTCTATGCCGCGCAGTTTTACGTGCTGTTCTTCCTCACCCAGTTCCTGAAAATGGACCCGGCGGTGGCCAACACTCTGCTGATCATCAGCGTGGTCATCGGCGCGCCGTTCTTCATCATTTTCGGCTGGCTGTCGGACAAGGTCGGACGCAAACCCATCCTGATGCTCGGCCTGCTGCTGGCGACGGCGCTGTACTTCCCGATCTTCAAATCCCTGGCGCACTACGCCAACCCGGCCATCGATCAGGCCAGCCGTCAGGCGCCGATCACCGTGCTCGCCGACCCTGCGACTTGCACCTTCCAGTTCGATCCGGTGGGCAAAGCGAAATTCGACAGCCCGTGCGACAAGGTCAAAACCTTCCTGGTCAAGCAAGGCCTGCCCTACTCCAGCGTCGCAGCGCCAGCCGGCAGCGGCGTGCAGGTCAGCGTCGGTGACGTGAAGCTCGACGGCTTCGACGAATCCGCCCTGCGCGGCGCGGTGACCCTCGCCGGTTACCCGCAACAAGCTGACTTGCAGCAGATCAACAAACCGATGATTGTCGCGCTGATCGTGGCGCTGATCATCATCTCGGCCATGTGCTACGGACCGCTCGCGGCGCTGATGGTCGAACTGTTCCCGACGCGCATCCGCTACACCTCGATGTCGCTGCCGTACCACATCGGCAACGGCTGGTTCGGCGGATTCCTGCCCACCGTGTCGTTTGCGCTGGTGGTCTACACCGGGGATATTTTCTACGGGCTGTGGTATCCGGTGGTGGTGACCGGGGTGAGCCTGGTGGTGGGGATGATCTGTTTGCGTGAGACGAAGAATATCGATCTCGACAAGAACTGATTGCTGCACTTGATCCGCTTCAGGTTTGTCCTGAAGCGGATTTTTTATGTCGGGTGCCGACGTCGACAGAGTGATGGCTTTTAAATATCATCCGCGCACTTTGCATCACTCCGTCACATGACAAGGATCAGTCCCGATGAACGATCAATACGTGCGCATTTCCTGCCCGACGCTAGTCCCCCTCAAACCGGTGCTGCAGAGCTGGATCGCCTGCACCGAGCGCTATGTGCGTGTCTGGGACGCCGATGACCTGCCTTACTGGTACAACGAACAGGCCAACGTCAGCATTTTGGCCGGCGCGGCCTGGAAGGCTGACTGGACGGCCATCGAGGAATACCAGATCAGCAAGATCGCGACCGAGGCGAGTGAGAAAACCACCTCGATTGGCCGTAATGACTTGTACATCGCCAATGATGAATGGGGATATTGCATCGAGGCCAAGGTCTGCTACGTCGCTATCGATGACCTGCTGAATGCGCAGAAGCGAATTCTCGAAAAGTGCTCTTTGGCCACTGACGATGCGGGCCGGCTCGATTATCACGAGCCTCGTTTGGGTGCGGTGTTTGTCGCGCCTCACTCGTTAGACGTCGAGGCTGACGCTGAACAAATTCAGGCGTTCAAGGAAATGCTTCATGCGCTGCCAAGTGACGCGCTTGCCTGGATCACCCCGGAGAATGCGCAGAAAACCCGCAGTCACGACAACAAGCATTACCCGATGGTGGCCCTGCTGTTGTTGAGAGCCTGAGCAGACCCGGTTTTGCCTGCTCACTGAAAGAATGCGGCTCGTCGCTCATGACGAGCCGTCACGATTGACCTCAAGCCTCAGCTTCGATCATCTCGAACTTCACTTGATCGGGATAGAACGCGACGTAGTTTTGTATGTCCTTGACTGAGACTTTCGGATTCTCATAGGTCCACACGGCATTCGCCCCTTCGGCACCTGGCACTTGCAGACTGAAATAGCTGGCGTCGCCCTTGTACGGGCAATAGCTGGTGTGGTCGGTGCGGGCGAAATACTTTTCGTCGATATCTTCACGGGGGACGTAATACACCGGCGGGTAGTTGGCCTCTTTCAGTACGAGTACGTGGGAGGAAGCGGCGACCTGGATGCCGTGGAATTTCACCACGAGGCAGGCTGGGAGTTCTTCGAGGGTGATGACAGGGTTGAGACCGGACGTTTTCATCTGCTTCTCCAGGGTCATGGAAGTGACTGTGGCGAGGGAGCTTGCTCCCGCTGGGCTGCGTAGCGGCCCCAAAATCAGCAATCGCGGTGTGTCAGGTATAACGCGATTTCCGAGTTTACGACGGCTTCGCCGCCGAGCGGGAGCAAGCTCCCTCGCCACAGCACCGGTTTACCGGCTATGACCCTGTCAGTTTCAGATCACGCAACGACATCAGCCGCCACCGCCTGCCCGACCACACCCACCGCGAAATCCACCGAACCCTGGCCGGTCAGATCGACCATCAGGCTGGTCTGATTGGTCTGCGCGAAGTAAGTCAGGATCGCGTCGCCCGCGTGCCCGGTGAAGCCGCTGACGAAGTTCAGCGTGGCCGCGCCCGAGGCAAAACCGGCGATGCCCGACAGGTCGATCTTGTCCAGGCCGCTGGTGAAATCCATGATCCAGTCCGGCGCGGTCATGGTCGAATCGCTGGCAGCACCGAACACGAAGGTGTCCGCGCCCTCGCCGCCCCACAATGTATCGCCACCACCGCCACCGTAGATGATGTCGTTACCGGCACCGCCCACCAGTTGGTTGGCCGCCGAGTTACCAATCAGCAGATCGTTACCCGAACCACCAATGGCATTTTCCAGCGTCACGCCGTGAGCGATGGACACGTTGCCGACCAGACCCCCAACGTCAGAGAACGAACCTTCATTGAGGTTGATCTTCTGGTTCTGGCCGAAACCGGAGAAATCCAGGGTGTCGTTACCGCCACCGTCCCACACCGAGAACACCACTTTCGACGACGCTGAAGTGGCGCTGTAGAAGTCGCGTTCGGCGTTGGAATTGAAGCCGTAAACCGTGTCATCGGCACGGGTCTGGAAGTTGGCACCGTAGAGTTTCTGCACCGCGACAATGTCATCCATCAACGGCGCCGAGGCGTAGGCACCGATGCCGTCCTTGCTGAAATTCTGATCGGTATTGGCTTCGCTCCAGTAGCTCATCAGGCTGTAGCCACGGGTGTCTTCGGCGTATTTGGCGTCACCGTAAGTCGGGTTGCCATTGCCGGCGTTGTACGCGCCCGGGTGCGACAGGCCGAGGGTGTGACCGATTTCGTGGGTCAGGGTCTGACGCCCGTAGTTGCTGGTGTCCGGGGTCTTGTTGACCTGATATTGGTTGTTGATCAGATACCACGACTGGCCGTCATAGCTGCTGCCGCTCGGCAGGTAAGCGAATGCGGCGCCACCGGTGCTGACGTCGTAGTTGCCGAAAGTCATGTGACCGTCGCCGCCCTTGCCTTCGCTGAAGGTCACGTTGGCTACGTCCGACCACGACTGCATGGCCAACACCGCTTGAGCCTTTTGCTGGGCGCTGAACTCGCTGAAGTTACCCAGTTTGGCGTTGTAGTTCGCCGGTTTGTCGGTCAGGAAGGTGTAGCTGAGGTCGATCTTGCCATCAGCGTTTTTGTCGCCCCAGGACAGGTTCTTGCGCAGGATTTCGTCGGCAGCCTGATCGGCGGTGAACGATGGTTTACCGTTGACCAGTTCGCTGCCGCCACGGTCATACAGGTGGCTGAAAGTGTCGACTGCGGTATAGGCGCTGCTGGCCTTGGAGGTTGCTTGAAGCATCGTGTACTTCCTTGTTTCAAAAGAGTCAGTGTCCGACAGACCACGGCGATCTTCTGGCGAGATCGTCCTGCCACTCGCCCTGCTTCATGGTGAAAGAGGGCGCAAAAAACCTGACATAGCCGTTGCTCCCTCGCTAATCAATTTCTCGATAGCGCCCGGCGTGTCCCCACTTTGCCCGTCATTTGCGGCAATGCTTTTTATCTGTATATCCATACAGATAAAAGTTGCCCCGAGGCCAAACTCCGGCCATTCTGTGCACCTCTTCGGACCCGATCGACGATGGTGGTTATGCGGCTGTACCTCTGTGAAAAACCTTCTCAGGCCAAGGATATTGCGGCCGTGCTCGGCGCCAAGCGCCGGGGCGATGGCTGCTGGCTGGGAACGGACGTCACAGTGACGTGGTGCATCGGCCACTTGCTGGAAACCGCGCCGCCGGATGCCTACGACGCCCGCTACAAGCGCTGGGTGCTGGCGGACCTGCCGATCATTCCGGACAAGTGGAAAATGACCGTCAAGCCGCGCACCGCCAGCCAGTACAAAGCGGTCAAACGCCTGCTCGGCGAGGCCAGCGAGTTGATCATCGCCACCGACGCCGACCGTGAGGGCGAAATGATTGCCCGGGAACTGGTCGAGCACTGTCGTTATCGCGGGCCGATTCGTCGTTTGTGGCTGTCGGCACTGGATGAGGCTTCGATTCGCAAGGCACTGGCCACGCTGAAACCCGGCGCCGAGACTTTCAGTCTGTATCACTCGGCATTGGGTCGCTCCCGCGCTGACTGGCTGATCGGCATGAACATGAGCCGGCTGTTCACCTTGCTCGGTCGGCAATCGGGCTATCAAGGCGTGTTGCCAGTGGGTCGGGTACAGACGCCAACACTGCGGCTGGTGGTCGATCGCGACCGCAGCATCGCCGATTTCGTGCCGGTGCCGTTCTGGGCCATCGATGTGCAATTGCTGCACGAGGGCACGGCGTTTACCGCGCAATGGCGCGCGCCGTCGGATGTCTGTGACGATCAGGATCGCTGCCTGAATCAGGCACTGGCGCAACAAGCGGCCGCCGCCATCAACAGCGCCGCAAGCGCCCGGGTGGTCAAGTTGCGCACCGAGCGCATGCGCGAAGTGGCGCCGCTGCCCTTCGATCTCGGCACCTTGCAGGAAGTCTGCTCGAAGAAGCTCGGCCTCGGCGCGCAGGAAACCCTCGACATCGCTCAGGCCCTGTACGAAACCTACAAAGTCGTCACCTATCCGCGCAGCGATTGCGGCTACCTGCCACTGAGCCAGCACAGCGAGGCACCGGGGATTCTCGCCGCGCTGCGTCAGGCCGACCCGAGCCTTGAAGCGCTGCAAGGTCATCTGGAACCGCAGTGTCGCTCGCGAGCGTGGAACGATGCCAAGGTCAGCGCGCACCACGGCATCATCCCCACCGCCGCCGCCAAAAACCTCGAACGCCTGACCGGCAAACATCGTGCGGTCTATACGTTGATTCGCGCACGTTATCTGGCGCAGTTTCTGCCCAATCATGAATTCGACCGCACCCAGGCCGACTTCGACTGCGCCGGGCAGCCGTTGCGCGCCGTCGGCAAACAGATTGTCGAACCGGGCTGGAAACGCGCACTGCCCGAAGCATTGGCGCCAGCCAAGGGCCGTGAGGCCCCCGCACCGCAAACCCTGCCGACTCTCTCCCAAGGTATTGAGTGCGCAGTGGCGGACGTGAAACTCAAGGATCTATGGACGCAACCGCCCAAGCCCTACACCGAGGGCGATCTGATCAAGGCCATGAAAAACGTCGCCAAACTGGTCGAAGATCCGCTGCTCAAGCAAAAGCTCAAGGACACTACCGGCATCGGCACCGAGGCCACCCGGGCATCGATCATTCAGGGCCTGCTGGATCGCGGTTATCTGGTGAAAAACGGCAAGGCACTGGCCGCGACGCCGGCCGCTTTCAGCCTGATCGACGCCGTGCCAAGGGCGATTGCCGATCCGGGCACCACAGCGATCTGGGAACAGGCGCTGGACATGGTGCAGAGTGGCGAAATGAGTCTGGAGGAATTCGTCACCAAACAGGCTGCGTGGATGAGCAAACAAGTGGCGCGATGTTCGGTGTTGAGCCTGACCATCAGCGGCCCGCCACCTGCGGGGAAGGCTGCGACGCCGTGGAAAAACAAACGCAAATCGACCAGAAGCAAAACCACCAGCACCGCCAAACGCACAGCGAAACCCAAGGCCAAATAACTCTGATTTGCTGCAACCTTGTGGTGAGGGGATTTATCCCCGTTGGGTCGCGAAGCGGCCCCTCTTTTGACTCAAGAATAGTATGGGTCTGCTGCGCAGCCCAACGGGGATAAATCCCCTCGCCACAAAATGTGAGTCCACAATGATGGGGCCATTTAAGTTGAAGGCTCACCACAATGCCCAACATCGAACTGCACCCCGCCCACCGCGATGACCTTGAAACCATCGAAAACCTGATGCAGTTCTACATGTACGACTTCAGCGAATGGCTGCCGCTGACACTCGCCGAGCATGGCTTCTTCCCCATCCAGCCCAAACTCGATTACTGGCGCCAACCCGCCACCCGCCCATTCCTGATCAAGGTCGATGGTGAACTGGCCGGATTCGTCACCGTGGATAACGACACCCATATCGACGGCGCCGAGCACAACATCGGCTACTTCTTCATCACCCGGCGCTTTCGTGGCCAAGGCGTCGCGCAGTTTGTCGTCTCTGCCCTCTTGAACCGTTTCCCCGGTCAGTGGCAAATTTTCCACATCGACGCCAACCTGCCGGCCCAGCGGTTCTGGGCCAGGGTCATCCCCGATCTGAGCGGCGGCGAATTCAGCCTGCATCACCGCGAAGTGGACGGTTATCCGTGCACCTTCTACGCTTTTTCGAGCGGCTTTTCTGCCGCCTGAGCAGATCCTTTCTCATTCCAAAACAGCTTTGTCGGACAATATGTAGTGCTTGAAAATAATCACTACAAAACCGTTGACGGCGTCGTTTTGCTTTTGCATGATGAGGACGTTCCCCGATCGGGAACACTGGTAACACGCTTGAGCAAACTCGTCTGACCGCCGAGTTGTTTTTTCCGGATACACGCTGCCCACAAGGCAGATTGAAGAAGCTGACCTGGCCTGAACGTCCAGTACAAGGACGAGAATGCTGGCGAAAATTCTCAAGATGCTTGTGCGTCGACCCTGAAAACGTCGACATGGGGCCTTACGGTTTTCGCTGCTTCTCCTCGTTGTGACGCTATTGCGTAGCAGTTATTCAACACGACTACATGCAACAGATGCACGACCCCGTACTTATCACGGGCGACCGCTGACGTCCTGGTTTCGGTGCCAGGGATCAACTAACCGATGGGCTACCTGTATTAGCGAATCAACTTTGAACGATCACCAAACTGGTCAAGGGGCACAATCATGAATCTGAACAATCAACCGACTATCGAAGAACTGGCTCGTATGTTCGCTGCGCAAAAAGACAGCCACGACAGCCATATCCTGTGGATCAGCAAATCGGGTCAGGTGCATATCGACTGCCTGTCGCCGCATGCTGGTGAAGAAGAGTTCGACCAGAACCACCAGAATCTGCTGGCCCGCCTGAAGATGTACCGTCGCGGCCACGGTTATGTCGGCAAGAAAGCCGCAGCCGACACGGATTTCATCGGCAATGTTCTGCAGACTCTGAAACACGCATGGGACTCGATGCAGAACAAGAATGAAGTTCGGGTGATTGATCGGTTCTACTGATCCGCACTACACATAACAAAAAGGGCCTGCTCCCAATACGGAGCAGGCCTTTTTTATTATCTGAAATACACCCCCCCCTTGTGGGAGCCAGCCTGCTGGCGATGAGGCTGGTACATCCAGCATTCGCATTGCCTGACACACTGCCATCGCTAGCAGGCTAGCTCCCACAGGGGGATTGGCGTTGTTGATCAGATTCCGGGGGCGAGCAGCATTTCCATAAACGCCACCGCCGCCGCGCTGTGATAATTGTTCCGCCGCCGCAACAACGCCGCACCGCGCTGTGGCGCTTCACTCTCGACACGCAATCTGCGCAATGCCCGATCCTCAGTCGCAATTGCCTCCGGCAACATCGTCGCTATCGGCGCATGGCGGATCACCTCCAGCAAGGTACTCACCGAGTTCACTTCGATCCGTACTGTCGGCGTGATCCCGTGCTGACGGAAATACTCGTCAATCGATAACCGCGTGATGAAGTCCGGCGCCAGCAAGGCGAAGTCCAGTTGCGCCACATCATTGGCCGTCAGTACCGCTGTGCTGTCGTACAACGGATGCTCGCGCCCGACCATGATCCCCAATGTCTCGGTAAATGCCGGAATGCACTCGATATCCGGGTGACGCACCGGCGTGAACGCAATCGCGATATCCAGCGAGTCATCCGCCAGACCCGCCTCGATGTCGTCCATCGACAACTCGAAAATCTGCAGATGAATCCCCGGAAATCGCGCCGCGTAATCGCGCACCAACGGCCCGACCAGATACGCCATGAAGGTTGGCGTCATCGCCAGGCGCAAGCTGCCCCGGGACAGATCCTTCACATCATGCAGCGCCCGCTTGCCCGCCTCCAATTCCACCAGCACCCGCCGCGCACATTCGATATAGGCCGCGCCGGCATCGGTTGGCTTGACCGTGCGCGAGGTACGGTCGAACAGATTCACCCCAAGGGATTCTTCCAGTTGGCGAATCTGTTGCGACAGAGTCGGCTGCGATACGTGCAGCGCCTCGGCCGCACGGGTGAAGCCGCCGTGATCGGCAACGGCCAGCAGATATCGCAAATGTCGTAACAGCATGGGGCACACCATCTATAGGCAGGACTTATGCGAAGCATTGTATATCGGTCTTGGACGCTATGGGTCAATCGGCAGAAGATGAACCCCACACACAGCAAGCCAATCCCTGAAAGGAGTGACACCATGCAACAGTCCCACGCCTACAACGACACCAGCCTGGCCCTGACTACCCACATTCTCGACATCAAGGCGCGCAAAAATCTGTCGTGGCAGGATCTTGCCGACGGCACTGGCCTGAGCCTGGCCTACGTCACCGCTGCCCTGCTCGGCCAACACCCGCTGCCGCAAGACGCCGCCCAGGTTGTTGGCGACAAACTGGAACTGGACGCCGACAGCGTCGCCGCCCTGCAGATCATCCCGTTGCGCGGCAGCCTCAGCGGTGTGCCGACCGACCCGACCATCTACCGTTTCCACGAGATGATCCAGATCTACGGCACCACCCTTAAAGCACTGGTTCACGAGCAGTTCGGCGACGGCATCATCAGCGCCATCAACTTCAAACTGGACATCAAGAAAGTCGAAGACCCGGAAGGCGGCTCCCGCGCCGTTGTCACCCTCGACGGCAAGTTCCTGCCACTGCGTCCGTTCTGATCCATCCCGGCCCGCACCCTCGGTGCGGGCCCCCCCCAAAAACCCGAATTCTGAAGTCGTCACCACATTCGTCTGGAGGCTGCCCCATGCAAAAAATTCTGTTGGCCCTCGCCCTGCTCGCCGGTTTCGCCGCCCAGGCCCACGCTGAAGAAGACGCCGTAGCCTATCGCTACGGCATGGACCTGGACATCGCGGAAGTGGTGAGCATCAGCCCGGTCGCCGACATCTGCGGCGTAGTCCCGGTGGACATGGTCTATCTCGACTCGAACGGCGGCAGACACACCCTGCACTACAGCGAATTCGGCACCGGCTGCTCCAACTAAGCCCCTGAGGACAACACCATGAAAACCCTGATCGAAGGCTTCCTGAAGTTCCAGAACGAAGCGTTTCCACAACGCACCGAACTGTTCAAACACCTGGCCACCACCCAGCATCCCGGCACGTTGTTCATCACTTGCTCCGACAGCCGTGTCGTGCCTGAACTGCTGACCCAGCAAGAGCCCGGCGAACTGTTCGTGGTCCGTAACGCCGGCAATATCGTGCCGTCCTACAGCCCGCATCCGGGCGGGGTTTCGGCGACCGTGGAATACGCGGTAGCGGTGCTCGGCGTGACCGACATCGTGATCTGCGGCCACTCCGATTGCGGCGCAATGACCGCCATCGCCCAGTGTAAATGCATGGATCACCTGCCCGCCGTCAGTGGCTGGTTGCAACACGCCGAGTCGGCGAAAGTGGTCAACGAGTCCCGCCCGCATGCTAATGAAGCGGCGAAATTGAGTTCGATGGTGCGTGAGAATGTGATCGCGCAACTGGCGAACATTCAGACGCATCCGAGCGTGCGCCTGGCCCAGGAGAAAGGCCTGCTGAATTTGCATGGCTGGGTGTATGACATCGAGACCGGCTCGATCGATGCGCTGTCGTCAGACCGCCGCACCTTTGTATCGCTGGCTGATCAACCTGCAACGTGCGCCATCCACGCTCAAACAACCAACGCCGCCTGAAAGAACAACGGAAAACCCCTGTGGCGAGGGAGCTTGCTCCCTCGCCACAGGTTAACAATCAGGTTTAGCGTTTTACCGTCAGGTCAATTTGAGTCATGCGGCTGCGCACGGTAAACACGCCATCCCCCGAAAGAATCGCACTGCGCGCAAACAACCGCCCGCTCTCCCAGTTCGAAAGCCCCAGTTCCGGCTTGTTCAGCGCGTACTGACCATCGACCCAACGGGTAATGCCGTTACCCACAAACGGCGCGTTGACCGCGTTATAAAAACGCTCCTGCACCTGCGCATCCTCGCTGATCAGCGACACGGTGAACTGCGGGCTGTAGCGGTTGAACAAGCCAGTCGCTTGATCCAGATCCTCGACAATCATCAGACTGACTTCAGGAGTTTCTTCCCACTCCCACTCGCGGCCCAACTGACTTTCCGCCAACGGTTCGGCCAGTGCTTCAGTCTGATAACCCTCGGCGCGATAGACCTCAACCGTCGCGTTCTGCCAATCGGTCGGCAGGTAACTTTCGCTGCCTTCGACGATGTGCAACTTGCAACCCTGCCCCCGTGCGGTGCCAGCCTGCTTCAGCGCTTCAAGAAACAGCGGCACCAACTTAGCGGCACGCTCACGTTGAATCAGACAAACGTTGAGGGTGTTGCAAACCTTGCGATCCAGCGAATTGCGCACCACCGCCGCAAAGCGTTTGGCGTCGGCATCACGATCCGCGACCAGCCACGCGCCACCGGTGCCGTGCAGGCTGACGGCGGTGCCGGCCTGCTGGGCGATGCTGCCCAACTGACTGACCGCACGCCCCGAACCACGGGCCACCGCCAACGACAGACGACGGTCGGCGAACATTGCCCAGCCAGCCGCGTGATTGACACTTTCCACCAGCGACACCGCGCCCGCCGGCAGACCAGCATCGACCAGCGCCGGGTTCAGTGCGTGGCTGACGATGGCTTTTGCGGTGCCCAACGCATCGCTGCCGATACGCAATACAGCGGTGTTGCCGGTCCGCAGAACACCAGCGGCGTCGGCGAAAACGTTCGGCCGCCCTTCGAAGACAAACGCGACGATGCCCAGCGGCGACACCACTTGCTCGACCTTCCAGCCGTCATGTTCGACGCTGCTGATGACTTTGCCGCGAGTGGCTGGCGCATCACGCCAGGCACGCAGGCCGGCGATCATGTCGCGGCGCATGCGCTCATCGGCGAACAGTCGGGTGGTGGAGCGCCCGCGAGCTTTGGCGCGCTCGATGTCGGCGAGGTTGGCGGATTCGATCTGCGTCCAGCATTCCGCGGATTCCAGACGCTGCGCGAACAGATCGAAGAAACGGCTGATCGCCTCATCAGACACCGTCGATAGCGCTGTGAAGGCTGCCGCCGCGCGTTCGATGGCCACCGCTGCCGCTTGTTGATCGACCACCGGAATCAGCAACAACTCGCCACTCACCTGCTCCACCAGCAGGTGGTCACCGGGCTGGAAACGCGCGGCCAGTTCGGGGCTGACCACGGTGACGCGGTTACCAGCGAAAGGGATCGGCGTACCAGCGACGAGACGTTCGAGCGCGAGAGACATAAAACGGATTCACCATGCAGAGGGCGGCCGGAAAATGTATAGGAACACCTACCCCTCAAGCAACACAAAACCCTGTGGGACTTACCTTGCAGAACCGACACACAACCCCTGTGGGAGCTAGCCTGCTAGCGAATGCGGTCGATCAGGCAAATTAATGCCAGCTGACACTCAGCAATCGCTAGCAGGCTAGCTCCCACAGGAATTACAGCGCCCTGATCAGAACACCGACCAGCCAATCCGCGAGCTGAGCATTTCCAGCGCCGCCATCCCCGCCAGCGAATTACCCGCCGCATTCAGCTCCGGCGACCACACGCACACCGTGAACTGCCCCGGCACCACCGCGACGATCCCGCCACCAACGCCACTCTTGCCCGGCAGCCCGACGCGATAAGCAAAGTTACCCGCCTCGTCATACAGCCCGCTGGTGGCCATGATCGAGTTCACCTGCTGGGTCTGGCGGCGGCTGAGGATCTGTTCACTGCTGTGTTTACAGAAACCGTCATTGGCCAGAAAGCAGAACGCCCGGGCCAGGTCGATGCAACTCATGCGCATCGCGCAGTGGCTGAAATAGCTGCGCAACACCGCTTCAACGTCATTGTGAAAGTTGCCGAAAGACTGCATCAGATAAGCCATCGCCGCGTTGCGTGCGCGGTGCTGGTACTCGGAATCAGCTACCTTCCCGTCGATCATCACCTGCGGATTACCCGACAGACGCCGGACAAAATCACGCATCGACAGCGTCGGTGCGGCGAAGCGCGATTGATTGATGTCGCAGATCACCAGCGCACCGGCATTGATGAACGGATTGCGCGGGCGCCCGCGTTCGAATTCCAGTTGCACCAGCGAATTGAATGGCTGGCCGGACGGCTCATGGCCGAGGCGTTCCCAGATCGCTTCGCCGGAATGATCGATGGCCTGCACCAGGCTGAACACCTTGGAAATACTCTGCACCGAGAACGGCGTCTCGGCGTCACCGGCGCAGTACATCTCGCCGTCGTTACCGTACACGGCGATGCCCAACTGATTGGCCGGCACGGTGCCGAGGGCGGGAATGTAGTCAGCCACCTTGCCCTGCCCGATCAATGGCCGGACAGCTTCAAGGATCTCGTTCAACAGCGCTTGCATGCCGGGTTCCGAAGTCTCGCCCCATGGGATCGCGGGGACACTGGGGCTAGACGCTGCGGATCAATGCCGAATCACACCGCTCACTGCTGGAACTGCCTAAGGCTGCGAAACCGCCAACGCTCAATGCGCCCGATCCAGCCCCGCGAGCAATGCCACGTCACGGCTGTAGATGTCCGGCGCGTACTGCACGCGCCCGGCGCTGTCGACCTGCGCCGTCCAGTACGTCATCAGGATCGGCACCGGAGCGGCGAGGCGGAATTCGTGAGTAGTGCCGGTGGCGAGCAAGGTGTCGGTGCGCGCGACTTCCGCCGGCGTCAGCAGCAGATCACGCAGTTTCATCGGATGCTCGACCCGCACACAACCCGAACTGAAGGCACGCGGGCCCTTGTCGAACAGCGCCTTGCTCGGCGTGTCGTGCAGGTACACCGAGAACGGATTGGGGAAGCGGATGACCATTTGCCCCAACGGATTACGTGGCCCGGCGTCCTGACGCAGGAGGATGTTGCCAGGGTTATCCCAGTCGATATCCGCCGCAGCAAGCGGATGCCCGTTGGCATCGAGCACTTGCAGATTCTGCCGGCTGAGGAAGGTCTGATCCTTGCGAATCGCCGGCAGCTTGTCTTCTTTCCAGATAGTCGGCGGCACGGTCCAGGTCGGGTTCAGGGTCAGGCGTGTCACGCGGGATTTGAGCAGCGGAGTCTGACGCTCGGCGCGGCCGACCTGGGTGCGGGTTTGCCACACCGGTACGCCGCCCTGATACAGGGTCAGTTCAGCGGCGGCGACGTTGACCAGCAAACCATTGGGCTCCATGTCCTGAGCCAGCCAACGGAAGCGTTCGAGGTTGACCCGCAGTTGTTCGCGACGGGTCAGCGGACTGATATTCAGCTCGGCAATCGTCCCCGGCCCGACCACCCCGTCGGCCTGCAACGAATGGTTGGCCTGAAAGCTTTTCACCGCTTCGACCAGCACACCTTCATACGCATTGTCAGGAGTGCCGACGATGTGCGCCAGATAACCTTCGTTGTACAAACGCTGCGCCAGTTCCGGCACGCGCTTGTCTTCCATCGCCGGGCGCAGCAGCGGCCCGTTGCCGACCGATTGCCAGCGCGGCAAGGCCTGTTCGCGTTGTTTGGCGTAGAGGTGCCGCAGATTCTGATATTGCGCCAGACGCGGCCGCGCCTGATCGAACGCCGCCGGGATGTCATGCATGCCCGGCACCGCGATGGCGAGCAATTCGGCCTGACGGTCACGCGGGGTTTCATCGGCATGCCACAACGGCTCGAAATGCGATTGCAGCAGACGACCGTAATGCAGATCCTGCAGCGCTTGCAGGTAGTAACGGCTGATCTCGATATCGGCACACAACTCGCCGTCCTGCGGCGCATTCATTGCCACTGGATAGCGCTTGGGATTGAGGCCATCGTCGGCCAACAACTGCAATTGCGCATGCAAGGCCGGCAAACGTGCGGACTCGACCGCCCACACCGGCAGCCAGTCCTGCTGCTGATAGAACGCTTGCAACTGTTGCAACGCCGCCGCACCAAGATTGGCGGCAATCGCCGGACAGGCCTGCGGCAAGCCGATCAATACGGCCTGCAACGGACTTTGCGGCTCGACCGGCACTGGCGCAGGCAGCGTTTCGAGCGGCGGCAAGGGCTCTTCGGCGCAAGCGACAAACGGCGCAGCGATCAGACAAATGCTCAAGTAGCATGCGTACTTTTTGAACAACTGCTTTACTCCAATCCATGGCCGTCTTGATGACGGTCAACCTTACATCAGGCGCGGTGCACAGTCAGTTTCGTTTCTGCGGTCCCGCCGGTATGACTGGGAGTCAGGAGAAAAAGTAACAAATGAGTCATTCGTGAGGAAATTCTCTAAATGTTGACGTTTTTGCGCCGACTTTTTCTGAGCACCGCAGCCCTTGTCGTGGTGTGCAGTCCAGTTTTTGCCGCCGGCAAACCATCGCCGGTTCTCTACAACAGCCTCGCCCACGCCGCGCCGGAACTCAATCCCCAAGCGCTGAAAGGTGCATTGAACGCCATGCAATGCGCGATCAACAACGGCGCGAAGCAGTCCCGTCACCTGGCGATCATCGATTATTCGCAACCGTCCACGGCGCGCCGCTTGTGGATTTTCGATCTGACCCGGAAAAAACTGGTGCTGCGCGATCTGGTCGCTCATGGCTCCAATTCCGGGGAAAACTTCGCCACCCAGTTCTCCAACCGCATGGGCAGTTATCAGTCGAGCCTCGGGCTGTTCCGCACCCAGGAAAGTTACGAAGGCACCCACGGCTACTCGTTGCGCATGGACGGCCTGGAGCCGGGTTTCAATGATCAGGCCCGCGACCGTGACATCGTGATCCACGCCGCCGATTACGTGAATCCGCTGTGGAGCAAACGTCAGGGTCGCATCGGTCGCAGTCAGGGCTGCCCGGCGGTTCGTCCGCAAATTGCGAAACAGGTGATCGATAAACTCAAGGACGGCCAGTACATGTTTTCCTGGTATCCGGATCAGCGCTGGCTGAAGACCTCGCCGTACCTCAACTGCCATCCGCAGCAAGTCGCGAGCATCCTCAACACCCACGGTAGCTGACCAGAACACGCAAAACCCTGTGGGAGCTGGCTTGCCAGCGATGAGGCCGGCACGTCCAGCACTGATGTTGCCTGAACCACCGCCATCGCTGGCAAGCCAGCTCCCACAGTGATCGAGTTCAACCCGATAAATTCCCCCCAGCTCTTTCATTACAACTTTGTCATTCAGTTGTCGGTTTGCCGAGCGGATCGCTCGGTAGCCTGAAATTGTCCCGGCGCCAATGCCGATCAACTTCCACACTGAGTGACCCATCATGAAAACCCTGATCCTCGCCTTCACCGCCCTCCTCGCCAGCGGTTCCGTGTTTGCCTCGACCATGCCCGACACCAGCGTAATTCAGGACAAAACCGGTTTCTTCGTCCATCTGGATATCGACAAAGTCCTGTCCAGCACCGATATTTCCCAGGCCTGCGGGGTGATTCCGGCGAAACTCAACTACCTCGATCACCAGGGCCGCGAGCATGTGCTGAACTATGACGTGCAGGGCAGCGGCTGCACCAATGACCATTGAGACTGATCGCGCATGAATATTCTGGTAGTCGAAGACGAACCCAAGGCTGGCAATTACCTGCTCAATGGCTTGCAGGAACTGGGTTACAGCGTGAGCCTGGCGCGCAACGGTGCCGACGGTCTGCACCTGGCGCTGGAGCACAGTTTCGATGTGATCGTGCTCGACGTGATGATGCCGCAAATGGACGGCTGGGAAGTGCTGCGCCGGCTGCGCAAGGAAGCCGACACGCCGGTGCTGTTCCTCACCGCCCGCGACGACATCGCCGACCGCGTCAAAGGCCTGGAACTGGGTGCCGACGACTATCTGATCAAACCGTTTTCCTTCGCCGAACTGGTGGCGCGCCTGCGCACCCTGACCCGGCGCGGGCCGATTCATGAAGAAGAACAACTGCAAGTGGCCGACCTGCAAATCGACGTGCTCAAGCGCCGCGTGACCCGCGCCGGAACGCGGATCACCCTGACCAATAAAGAGTTCGCGCTGTTGCAATTGTTCGCCACTCACACCGGCCAGGTGCTGTCGCGCTCGCTGATTGCCTCGCGGGTGTGGGACATGAATTTCGACAGTGACACCAACGTCGTCGATGTCGCCGTGCGGCGCTTGCGGGCGAAAATCGATGACCCGTTCCAGCTCAAGCTGATCCACAGCGTGCGCGGCATCGGCTACCGCTTCGACACTCAACCATGAAGACAGCTCGCACTTATTCCCTGACCTTGCGCCTGGCGTTGGTGTTCGCCCTGCTCGCCTTCGCATCGCTGGCCGGCCTCGGCGCGGCGCTGTATGGCGAGCTGGAAGAACAACTGATTCGGCGCGACGACATTTCGCTGGTCAGCCGCGTCGATCAGTTGCGTACGTTCCTCAACGACAGCAACACCCTTGAGCTGATCAAGAACAAACCGGCGCTGTTCCAGAACATGCTCGGCAATCGCGAAGCGCTGCTGAGCATTGGTGCGCCAGGGCAACCGCCATTGTTGGTGGTCAACCCCGGCAATCTGAGCATGCCGACTTTGCCTGCCGTGCCCATCGACCAACCGATGTCGCTGAAAGATGTGCAGCATTTGCCCAGCGTCAACGGCGTGCCGTTTTCGGCGGTTGTGGCGAGCATCGATTCCGGGGAATTGGGCAACCTGCAAGTGCTCACCGGGCGGCTGATGAGCGAGCGCACAGCGATGCTCGCCACCTATCGCCTCAGCGTTTATGGCTTGGCGACATTGGCAGCCATCGTGCTGGCGTTGATCGGTTGTCTGCTGGTGTATCGCGGCCTGCTGCCGTTGCGCCGACTGGCCCGGCATGCGCACGGGATCGGCGTCGGTAATCTCGACGAACGCCTCGACAGCCAAGGCGCGCCTCGCGAGCTGGTGCCGATGATCGATGCCTTCAATGCGATGCTTGATCGACTCGGCAAGGGCTTCGCGCAGTTGAGCCAGGTGTCGACCGACATGGCGCATGAACTGCGCACGCCGATCAATAATCTGCTGGGCGAAACCCAGGTCGCGCTGCAACAGCAACGCAGCAGCGAGGCCTATCAGCAATTGCTCGCCTCCAATGTCGAAGAGCTGGAACGGCTGACGCGGATGCTCGACAACATGTTGTTCCTCGCCCGTACCGATCCGGCGAGCGCCATGAGCCAACGTCAGGAGCTGGATGCCGCCGATGAGATGCAACGCATCGCCGATTATTTTGAAGGTCTGGCGGCGGATGTCGGCGTACACATTGAAGCGCGTGGCAGCGGGGTGATCTGGGCTGAGCCGATGTTGCTGCGGCGGGCCCTGGCCAACCTGTGTGCCAACGCGATCAAGTACGGCGCGGCGGATTCGACGATTCAGGTTGAGGCGATTTCCGAACCCGATGGCAGCTATCTGCGAGTGCGCAACCATGGCGCGACCATCCCGGCTGAACATCTGGCGCGACTGTTCGAGCGTTTCTATCGCGTCGATCCGTCTCGCGAGCGCTCGGCACAATCCAACGGTCTGGGCCTGTCCATCGTCGCGACCATCATGCAACTGCACCATGGCCGCTACAGCGCCAGCAGCACGGACGGCATCACCTGCTTCGAACTCTACTTCCCCGTCCGCCAAAACCCCGACTGACCCACACAAAACCCCTGTAGGAGCTGCGGCACGCTGCGATCTTTTGATCTTGCCTTTAAAAAACAAAGTCAAAAGATCGCAGCGTGCCGCAGCTCCTACAGTAGATCGTGGTGTATCAGTTACGTGAGGTGTTCGCGAGCAGGCTCGACCCGGAGCTGGATGCCGCCGATGAGATGCAACGCATCGCCGATTATTTTGAAGGTTTGGCGGCGGATGTCGGCGTACACATCGAAGCGCGTGGCAGCGGGGTGATCTGGGCTGAGCCGATGTTGCTGCGGCGGGCCCTGGCCAATCTGTGCGCCAACGCGATCAAGTACGGCGCGGCGGATTCGACGATGCAGGTTGAAGCGATTGCCGAGCCTGATGGCAGCTATCTACGGGTACGCAACCACGGCGCGACCATCCCGGCTGAACATCTGGCGCGGCTGTTCGAGCGTTTCTATCGCGTCGATCCGTCTCGCGAGCGCTCGGCACAATCCAACGGTCTGGGCCTGTCCATCGTCGCGACCATCATGCAACTGCACCATGGCCGCTACAGCGCCAGCAGCGCGGATGGCATCACCTGCTTCGAACTCTACTTCCCCGCCCGCCAAAACCCCAACTGACCCACAAAAACCCCTGTAGGAGCTGCGGCACGCTGCGATCTTTTGACTTTGGTTTTATAAAAACAGGATCAAAAGATCGCAGCGTGCCGCAGCTCCTACGGTAGATCGTGGTGTATCAGCTCGACCCGGGATTTGGTCTGCGTTCGGCTGATGATCAGGGCCATGACCATCACTGCGCTGGCGACGCCGAAGGTGATGTGCAATCCGCTACCAATGACCGTGGCAGGCGCCTCGACGGGATTGCCAGTGGCGAAGGCAAACACCGCGCCCATCGCCGCCGCGCCGGTGATCAAACCCAGATTGCGCGCCAGCCCGAGCAGTGCCGAGACCACGCCACGCTGACCCTGACTGACGCCGGTCATCAGCCCGGTGTTATTCGCCGCCTGGAACAGCGCATAGCTGGCGGCAATGACGCTGAGCGGCAGCAAATACGCGGGCAGTCCGAAACTCATCGGCAACAGCGCCAGCAAAACGCAACCGCAGACCATCCCGAGCAATGCGCCCGGCACCACCCGCCGTGCGCCAAAGCGATCCACCAGCCGTCCCGCCGGTACACCACCAAACGCAGCCAACAACGGTCCGACCGACAACACCAAGCCAACCATCGCACTGGGTAGCCCCAGCCCTCGACTCAGGTAAAACGGCCCGACCACCAGCGTGGTCATCATCACGGTGGTCACCAGAAACGTCAGCGCCAGACTGCTGCTCAGACGCAGATCAGCGAACAGTGACATTCGAATCAGCGGCGCCTTGGCCTTCATCTCGACCACGATGAACAATCCCGCGCCGCACAGGCTGACCAGCAGCAATGCCAATGTGAAACCTTCAAGGGTCATCGCCAGCGCGTAGGCCGCCAGCGTCATCACCAACACCCCGGTGCCAAGGTAATCAAACGTGATGCGCGACCCTGCCGTGCGGTCTGCCGGCAGATAGCGATACACCAGCCAGGCATTAAGCAAACCCAATGGCACGTTGAGCAAAAATATCGACTGCCAGCCGACATGCGCCATCAACACGCCGCCCAGCGAAGGCCCGAGGGTGGTGCCGGTTGCCGACATGGTTGCCAGCAATCCCATCGCACTGCCCGCTCGCTCTTTGGGCACCGCATCGGTCACCAGCGCCAGCGTCAACGCGAACATGATCGCCGCCCCAAGGCCTTGCACCGCCCGCGCGCCGATCAACCAGCCCAGTCCCGGCGCCAGCGCGCAGCACAGCGAGGCTGCGGTAAAAATGCCGATGCCGATCAACAGCAATCGCCGCCGACCAAACCCGTCCCCCAAACGCCCGACGCTGACAATCAACGTCGTAATCGCCAGCAGGTAAGCGAGGACGATCCACTGCACCTGTTGAAACGTCGCATCGAACGCCGTCGCCAGTGTCGGCAATCCGGCGTTGGCGATGCTGGTGTCCAGCGATGGCATCAGCATCGACAGCGCCAGACTGGTCAGCGCCCAGCGGGCTGTGGTGCTCAGGGGTTGTCGGGGCATGGGGCGCTCTCATGGCAAAGGTCATGCGCCATAGCCTGAGCCTCGACAATACAAGGCGCAAGACGCATGCTTTGCACTCAATACCTGCATGGAACGCCATATCATGACCACGCCGGATCTGAACTTGCTGCTCACCCTCGACGTGCTGTTGCGTGAAGGCAGCGTCGCCCGCGCCGCCAAATGCCTGGGGCTGAGCCCATCGGCCATGAGTCGCGCGTTGGCCCGTCTGCGCGAAACCACCGGTGATCCGTTGCTGGTGCGCGCCGGTCGCGGCCTGGTGCCGACGCCGCGTGCGCTGCAATTGAGTGAGCGAGTCAGTCTGTTGGTGCAGGAAGCCGAGGCAGTTTTACGTCCCGCCGAGGTGCTCGACCCAAGCCAGTTGCAACGCACATTCACTTTGCGCAACACCGACGGATTCGTCGAAACCTTTGCCGGCGCCCTGCTCGCTCGCATCGCTGAAGAGGCCCCCGGCGTGCGTCTGCGTTTTGTGCAGAAAGCCGACAAGGACAGCACGCTGCTGCGCGAAGGCCGGGTGGATCTGGAGACGGGCGTGGTCGACGACAGCACCGACCCGACGCTGCACAGCCGAATCCTCTTTCAGGATCAGTGGATCGGGGTGGTGCGCGAGGGACATGCGTTGAGTTCGGGCAAGCTCAGCGCCAAACGCTTTGCCTCGGGCCAGCACATTCTGATATCTCGACGCGGGCGCAGCAGCGGCCCGGTAGACGAAGCGTTGCTCGCCTCGGGGCTGACGCGAGACATCGTCACCTCGTTCGGCGGATTTTCTGCGGCGCTGACGCTGGTTCGAGAATCAGACCTGATCGCTACCGTCCCGGAGCGGCACACCAGCAAACTGCGGATGGGCCTGCACAGCTTTGCCCTGCCCTTCACGATGCCGGACATCAGCGTCTCCATGCTCTGGCATCCACGCATGGACGCCGATCCGGCCCATCGCTGGCTACGCAATTGCGTACGGGAAGTCTGCGCCTAACGCGCGTCACCATCGGCCGGTTTGTAGAACAGAAACTTCTTGGTTTCGGCGGTCTTCTTGTACTGTCTGGCCCAGCTCGGATGCACGTTGCGGTCGTGGAAATACAAGGCGCCATGGGTGCGATCCGGGAGTTGCCGGTTCAGCGCCTTGCCGGCGATTTCCTTGGCGAGCGTGTATTCGGCGTCTTCCTTGACCTGATCCGGTTTGCCATCGCACCACCAGGAAAACTGGCAGTTCTTGGTCTCCGAACCCTGCTTGACCACTTCGCATACGGTGCCCGGGAAGCCCTCATGGCCCAGGCGATTCATCACCACGTTGGCCACAGCTTCCATTTCCGGAGTGTCTTTGCCCTTGGCTTCCCAGTAGATACTGCGTGCCAGACAGGTGATCGGATCATCCAGCGGCGCGGTGCCGGCCGGGTCCACGGCTTGCACTTCGGTGGGGGTAATCGCCTCGGACTTCGGTGCTGGCGCAGCGCTGACTTTGTCGGCGGCTTTTTCCTCCAGCACCTGGGCCTTGGCTTCAGCCTTCTCCTTGACCGGGGCCTGATCGGTGGCCATGACCACGCCAGCCATCAGGGTTAATGCGAAACAGCCAGACAACCATTTCAATCCCATGTCAGTGCTTCCGGCAGCGCCCGCTTGGGGCAAGGTGTTTCGTGGGGGAGACCCCCGGTTTGCGGGGTCTTCGGAGAGTGTAGACGGCAAACCCGGACGCAACGTTCCGCAACAAATCACCCTCAATGAAGAAAAAGACATTGCACTCACCGGGGGCCTTTCGCGCATCATGGGCGCACTCAGCTCAAGGGAGATTTCCATGCGCTTCATGCCATCCGTTTTGCGTTTTGCTGCGTTGTCCGCTGGCCTGGCATTTGCCGCCTCGGCGCTGGCGACCGATGAATCGCAACTGGTCGAGTCGATCAATAAATACCGCAGCGAACCGCAGCGTTGTGGCAGTCAGGCCTCCAGTGAGCTGCCGCCGCTGTCGAGCGATCCGCGATTGATTCTGCCAGCCAGCGGCGCTGTCGATCTGCAACAGGCCATGGTTCGCGCCAGTTATCCGATGAACAAGGTGCAGGCGATCACCCTTAACGGGCCGCGTGATGCGGCATCGGCGATGACGGCGATTCAGGAGAGTTTCTGTCAGGTGGTGCTCGATCCGCAGTTTGTCGATGTCGGTGTCAGCCGCGCTGATCGTGACTGGCGGATTGTGCTGGCGCGACCACTGCTGTCAGCCAAACTCGGCGACGCGCAGGGTGAAGGGCAAAAGCTGCTGGAGCAGTTGAACGTCGCCCGCAGTCAGGCGCGTCAATGCGGTGGTCAGGCGTTCGCCGCTGCGGCACCGTTGGCGTGGAATGCAACGCTGGGGACGGTTGCGCAGGATCACAGTCGCGACATGGCCAACAAGAACTACTTCGACCACAAAGATCCTGACGGCCGTACTCCCGGCGACCGCGCAGAACTGGCCGGTTACAGCGGTCAGCAAACCGGCGAAAACATCGCCGCCGGCCAGGACAGCGTGCGCAAGGTCGTCGACGGCTGGCTCGCCAGCCCCGGCCATTGCGCCAACCTGATGAACCCGCAATACCGCGAACTCGGCGCCGCCTATGCGACCGATCCGAAAAGCGATGCGGGGATCTACTGGACTGCGATGTTCGGTGGTCAGTAATCCAGGAGCAGACAAAAAATCATCATCGATCCCGTCAATCACCCGTTAATCAATAGTGATTGGACGCCCCTCAACGTTGCTCATAATCTGCGGCCGAGCCGTCACTTCCATGCGTAAACGGGATCGCACAACATGATCATCAGACCCAAGGTCAACCAGTTCGCCATCCTCTTTACCCTCAAGGGTTCGATTGCCAAACGTATTGCCCTGCGCACGTTGATGGTGACGCTGCTGGCGTCGGCCATCGTGCTGGTGGAAATCCTCCATCCGAGCAACTTCACCAAGGTCAACGCGACGCCGTTCACCTTGCTCGGTTTGTCGCTGTCGATCTTCATGAGCTTTCGCAACAACGCCTGCTATGACCGCTGGTACGAAGCGCGCAAGGCCTGGGGCGATGTGATCGTGCATGTGCGTTCGGTGATCCGCGAGACGCAGATCATTCGCGAGTCCAGCGAACGTCGGCCACTGCTGCTCAACCTCTGTGGGTTCGCCCATGCGCTGAATGCGCGGTTGCGCAATGAGAGTGAAGCGGCGGCGAGCGGCGCGTGGATCACCCCGAAACACGACGCGCAGGTGCCGGACTTCAGCGGGCGGATTCTGCAGCAAGTCGGTCAGCAATGTTCCGATCTGCATCAGTCCGGCGCACTGACTGAGTGGCGCTACATGCTGCTGGCCAATCACCTGACCAGCCTGACCCAGGCGCAAGCAGTCTGTGAGCGGATCAAAACCACGCCACTGCCCTTCCCCTACACCTTGCTGCTGCACCGCACGATTTACCTGTTCTGCATCCTGCTGCCGTTCGCCATGGCCGAACCGCTGGGCTGGCTGACGCCATTGTTCACGGCGATTGTCAGCTATACGTTTTTTGGTCTGGATGCGATTGCCGACGAACTGGAAGACCCGTTTGGCCGTGATGAAAATGATCTGGCGACCGACTCGCTGGTACGCACCATCGAGCGCGACATCCTCTCGGAACTCGGCGCCGAACTGCCACCGCCACTCAAGCCCGTTGACTACGTCCTGAGCTGAACACCACTCCCGCAACCCCCACAAAACCCCTGTAGGAGTAAGCCTGCTCGCGATAGCGATCGACCAGTCACCAGAGGTATTGAATGTGCCACCGTAATCGCGAGCAGGCTCACTCCCACAGGTTTTGCTCTTGGCTTCAGAACAATTCGCTGAACGGGATGAACCGCAGCGGATCACCGACGTTGTGAGTGCTGTTCTCAGGAATCTCCACCAACCCATCCGACCAGCTCGCACCGAGTAACACGCCCGAACTCTGATTCGGATAAAGCACCGCCCTGCCCGCCTCCAGACGCGCACGCAGATACTCACGACGATTACCGGATTTCAACCAGTCAAATCCGGCATTCACCGTAAACCCCAACGGCGTGACCTCTTCGACCCCCTGAATCCGCAGCAGATAAGGCCGCGCCAGCAAACCGAAAGTCACCAGCGCCGAAGTCGGATTACCTGGCAAACCAATCACCGGCACCGTTCCAAAATACCCCACCGCCAGCGGCTTGCCGGGTTTGATCGCAAGCTTCCAGAACAACGGTTTGCCATTGTCACGCAGCACCTGCCCAAGGCAATCGGCATCGCCGGCAGATACCCCGCCCGAGGTCAGAATCAGATCCGTGGCCACTTGCAACTGCTCAAGCTTGAGGCGGGTCTGCGCCGGACGATCCGGCAGAATTCCAGCATCAATCACCTCACAACCCAGCTCGCGCAACCAGTGGCTGAGCAGCACGCGGTTGCTGTTGTAGATGCTGCCCGGACGCAACGGCTGACCCGGTTCGACCAACTCGTCACCGGTCGACAGCAGCGCGACTCGCGGGCGCCGAACGACGTGCACATGCGCTTGACCCTGCCCCGCCACCACCCCGAGTTCGAACGGGCCGAGGCGTTTGCCAGCGCGCAGCAGAATATCGCCGACGCGATTCTCCTGGCCCTGCGCCCGGATGTTCTGCCCGACTTTCAGCGGTTGCAGAAATCGTATCTGGCCGCCCTCCAGCACTTCGACATTTTCCTGCATCTCCACGCAATTGGCGCCGGGCGGTAAAGGCGCGCCGGTAAAGATCCGCGCACAGGTCCCGGGCAACAACGCATCCGGCGCGAGGCCGGCGTAGACTTTTTGCGACACCTTCAACGGCTGGCGATGCAGATCAGCAAGGTTCAAGGCGTAGCCATCCATGGCGCTGTTCGGCCACGGCGGCAGATCAAGGGTCGCCACCAGATCACTCGCCAGCACCCGCCCGCAAGCCTCATCGAGCGGCACGGTTTCGCTGTCCGGCAAACGTTGTTCATTGGCCATCGCCAGCAGTTGATCGAGGGCATCCTCGACCGACATCAACGGCTCCCGACTCATCCGCGCGGCCCGCAAGCGTAATCGCGAGTATCGCTGACGGTCAGCACGGCAATGTTCAGCGGGACAAACAGGGCTTCCGCTTTTGCGCTCATGGGGGAATCTCCGGCAGTTATCGGTCCAATTGGCGCGGGAGCCTAAGTGCCATCTATCAGTACTGTCTAATCACTCTGACCTACCACATTATCGACGGGCTCTATCGGTAGCTTTCATGCTCGTCTCGTCGGCAAAAAATCAATACTCAATCAACATCATCAATCGCCACAAAAGCACTGTCAGCCTTGAGGTTTTGCGACACTCAATCTAACTGGCACTTGGTAACAAAAGCCTGCTTAGATAGCGCCTCCAACAAGAATGTGTTCAGGAGCTGCACTTGAGCAAAACGCCGGACTCACCCCGCCCCGAATCGGTCAGCCTGCGCCAGGCCTGGCGCTTCTGGCTCAAGCTTGGCTGCATCGGGTTCGGCGGCCCAGCCGGGCAGATCGCGATCATGCATCAGGAACTGGTGGAGCGTCGGCGCTGGATTTCCGAGCGACGTTTTCTGCACGCGCTCAACTACTGCATGCTGCTGCCCGGCCCCGAGGCGCAGCAACTGGCGACCTACATCGGTTGGTTGCTGCATCGCACTTGGGGCGGCGTGCTGGCAGGTGCGCTGTTTGTGCTGCCGTCGCTGTTCATCCTGATCGCACTGTCGTGGGTGTACATCGCGTTCGGTGACGTGCCGGTGGTGGCCGGCATCTTTTACGGGATCAAACCGGCGGTCACCGCGATTGTGCTGCACGCAGCCCATCGTATTGGCTCGCGAGCGTTGAAGAACGGTTGGCTGTGGGCGATTGCCGGGGCTTCGTTTGCGGCGATTTTTGCTTTCAATGTGCCGTTTCCGCTGATCGTGCTTGGCGCCGCGTTGATCGGTTACTTCGGCGGACGCCTGGCGCCCGAGCGCTTCAACAATGGCGGACATCGCAGTGCTGGAAAAACCTACGGCCCGGCGCTGATCGACGATGACACGCCACCCCCAGCGCATGCGCGATTCAGTCTGCCAAAGCTGCTGCGGCTGGCGTTGACCGGCGCTGTTCTGTGGTGCTTGCCGATGGCGTTGCTGACTGCGCTGTTCGGTTGGGACGGCACGTTAACGCAGATGGCCTGGTTCTTCACCAAAGCGGCATTGCTCACATTTGGCGGCGCCTATGCCGTGTTGCCCTACGTTTATCAGGGCGCGGTCGGGCACTACGGATGGCTGACACCGACGCAAATGATCGACGGTCTCGCCCTCGGCGAAACCACGCCGGGGCCGCTGATCATGGTGGTCGCATTTGTCGGATTCGTCGGCGCTTATGTGCAACCGGTGTTCGGCCCGGAGCACGCGTTCGCCGCCGGAGCACTGGCTGCGACGCTGGTGACGTGGTTCACCTTCCTGCCCTCGTTTCTGTTCATCCTTGCCGGCGGGCCATTGGTGGAGTCGACCCACAACGAACTGAAGTTCACCGCCCCGTTGACCGCGATCACCGCAGCGGTGGTCGGGGTGATCCTCAACCTTGCCTGTTTCTTCGGTTATCACGTGTTCTGGCCGAACGGATTTGCTGCCCGGCCGGACGTTTTTTCCATCGTTTTGGCGGTGGCGGCGGCCCTTGCGCTGTTTGTTTTCAAGCGCGGTGTGATCACTGTGTTGATCGTTTGCGCACTCGCCGGGCTGGGCTTTTATCTGCTGCGCTGAACCAGTGGCTACCTCGCATACCCCGGAATCAGTCATTTACTTATCCGGGGCTTCCCCCTTACTATCCAGCCACACCGGTCGGCGGGACTCTCCCGCCACCGACGTTTTCCGCCAACGGAAACACGCGTCATGAGCACGTCCCCACAACAACGAAAATCGTTGAACGTCTCTACTCTGCGCGCCCTCTCTCACAGGGGCGGCGTATGAATCGTATCGTCAATCTCCCCATGGCCCTGCTCCGTTCAAAACTGCGTCACTCCGCACGCCCGCCGGATATCTGCTAGTCACTGATGCCAACACTGACCTGTGGCGAGGGGATTTATCCCCGTTGGACTGCGCAGCAGTCCCGTCTTTAGGTCCTGACTGTCGGCATCAGCGAAAACTCCTTACTTCTTGATATCCCTGCCAAGACGCCTGCGCCTTTTGCTGTGCTGCGTCCGGCCCGAATCTGCGCGCCTGTGCGGCGCACCCCTGAGTGATTGTCATGAAATTCGCAGCCATTGAAGACGCACGCCTGTTCCTTGAACAGAACCCCGATATCGACATGATCGAGTTGTTCATCCTCGACGCCAACGGCGTGCCACGCGGCAAGCTGTTGCACCGCGAAGAACTGCTGGCGGTGTACGAAAGCGGTCGCCCATTGCCGAGCACCATCCTCGGTCTGACCGTACAGGGTGAAGACGTCGAAAACTCTGGTCTGGTCTGGGACGTCGGCGATATCGACTGCCGCGCCTACCCGCTGGAAGGCAGTCTGGTGCGCCTGCCATGGCGGCAGATTCCGACCGCTGCGGTGCAAGTCAGCATGCACCCGACTGAAGGGATGCCGGCTAGTATTGCCGACCCGCGCCACCTGCTGATCAAAATCGTTGATCGCTTGAAAGCCGAGGGTTACTACCCGGTGATGGCGTGTGAACTGGAGTTCTATCTGCTCGACGCCAAGCGCGATCACAACGGTCGCCCGCAACCGGCACTCGATGCCGACGGTGGCCGACCGCGACACACACAAGTCTACGGTTTGCGTGAGCTGGAGCAGATCGAACCGTTCCTCGCCGACCTTTACAGCGCCTGTAAACTGCACGGTATTCCGGCGCGCACGGCGATCTCCGAGTACGCGCCGGGTCAGGTGGAAATCACCCTCGAACACGGTGATGCGCTGGAGGCGATGGATCAAGCGGTGCGCTACAAACGGCTGGTCAAAGCCGTGGCGCACAAGCACGGCATGCAAGCGACATTCATGGCCAAACCGTTCGATGATCTGGCGGGCACCGGCATGCACATGCACGTCAGCCTCGCCGACGCCGAGGGGCGCAATCTGTTCGCGTCCGAAGACCCGGCTGGCACTCCGTTGCTGCGCACGGCCATCGGCGGCATGCTTGCGTCCTTGCTCGATTCGCTGCTGCTGTTCTGCCCGAACGCCAACTCCTATCGCCGCTTTCAAGCCAACAGCTACGCACCGCTGGCGCCAACCTGGGGCGTCGACAACCGCACCGTCAGCCTGCGCGTACCGGGCGGCCCGGCCAATACCCGACACATCGAACACCGAATCTGCGGCGCCGATGCCAATCCATATCTGGCGGCAGCGGCGATCCTCGCCGGCATCCATCGCGGCATCAGTGAAAACATCGACCCGGGCGAACCGGTGCAAGGCAATGGTTATGCGCAGGCCAAGGAATTGCTGCCGACTGACTGGCTGACATCACTCACCGCACTGGAGAATTCAGCGTGGGCACGCGATGCGTTAGGGCAGGAATTTCTCGGGGTGTATCTGGCGGTGAAACGTGCCGAATACCGGCAGTTCATGGCTGAAGTGGGCGAGCAGGATTGGCGTTGGTACCTGACCGAAGCCTGATGAATCGCCACTAATCCCTGTGGGAGTGAGCCTGCTCGCGATAGCGCTGTGTCATTCACCAATGATGTGACTGACATGTCCTCATCGCGAGCAGGCTCACTCCTACAGGGGACCGCATACCGAATTCGAATTTCGTGTGGACGCTGACATGACCGAACGCTGCAATTCCTACTACACCGCCACCCTCAATCAGGACACCGACTACCCGACGCTGCAAGGTCGGCACAAGGTTGACGTGGTGATCATCGGCGGCGGTTTCACCGGCGTCGCCACGGCTGTGGAACTCGCCGAAAAAGGCCTGAAAGTGGCCATCGTCGAAAGCCACAAAATCGGCTGGGGCGCCACCGGGCGCAACGGCGGACAAGTCACCGGCAGCCTCTCCGGCGACGGCGCGATGCGTAAACAGATGCGCCCGAAACTCGGCGATGAGGTCGATGACTTCATCTGGCACCTGCGCTGGCGCGGGCATGAAATCATCAAGCAGCGCGTCGAGAAATATGGCATCCAGTGCGACCTCAAACACGGTCACCTGCACGCGGCCTATAAGCCGAGTCACATGGTCGGTTTGCGCGACGATTACGAAGAAGCCGTGCGCCGTGGACTGGGCGATGAAGTCAGCCTGCTCGACCGCAGCCAGGTGCGCGATCTGTTGCAAAGCGATCTCTATCACGGCGCGGTCAAAAATACGCGCAACATGCATCTGCACCCGCTCAACCTGTGCATCGGCGAGGCGCGTGCGGCCGAAAGTCTCGGGGCGCTGATCTTCGAAAACAGTGAGGTGCTGGAGATTATTCACGGCGATACCCCCGGTGTGCGCACCGCCCACGGCCAGATCGACGCCAATCAGGTGATGCTAGCCGGCGACGTCTATCACAAGCTTGAACCGGGCAAACTCAAGGGCAAGATCTTCCCGGCCATGGGCGGCATCGTCACCACCGCGCCGCTCGGTGATCTGGCGCGGCAGATCAACCCTGAAGACCTCGCGGTATACGACTGCCGTTTCGTCCTCGACTACTACCGTCTCACTGCCGATGGTCGCTTGCTGTTTGGTGGCGGCGCCAACTACAGCGGCAAGGATTCACGGGATATCGCGGCTGAATTGCGACCGTGCATCGAACAGACTTTCCCGGCGCTCAAAGGCGTGGCCATCGACTACCAGTGGAGCTGCGCGATGGGCATCGTCATCAACCGCATTCCGCAACTGGGCAAGCTCTCGGACAACGTCTGGTATTGCCAGGGCTACTCGGGGCACGGCATCGCCACCACGCACATCATGGGTGAAATCATGAGCCGGGCGATCACCGGGCAACTTGAACAGTTCGATACGTTTGCCGCGTGCCAGCACATTCGTGTGCCGATGGGCGATTTGCTGGGCAATCCTTTGTTGGCTGCGGGGATGTGGTACTACCAGATGCTTGAAAAGTTGCGCTGACGGGTCTGGCCTAATCGCTGGCAAGCCAGCTCCCACAGGTTTGCGGTGTACTTATATTTTGTGTACGCCACGAACACTGTGGGAGCTCGCTTGCCACAGGTTTGCGGTGTACTTATATTTTGTGTACACCACAGACACTGTGGGAGCTGGCTTGCCAGCGAAGAGGCCATCAGCCGCAGCACACAACTTCAGTCCGGCAGTTGCTCAACCTCAATCCCCAACCGTCGATAATCCTCGACACTCCCCGACGCCAGATGCCGCTCGGTAATCAGCGTATGCAACCGCTCACACCCCGCCACCACAAACGGCTCAACCGCACCAAGCTTGTCCGCCGTGGTCACCGCAATAACCCGCGCCGCGCCATCGAGCATCGCCTGCTTCACTGGCACCTCATCAAAATACAGTGAGGTAATGCCCACCTCCGGATGAATCGCGCAGACCCCGGTAAACGCCAGATCCGCCCTGATTCCCGTCAGCATCCGCAGCGTTTCATGCCCACCCGCCGACATCGTGCGCGGATTCAACTGCCCACCTGCCAGAATCACTTTCACCTCTTTGAATTCCGACAAGGCAATCGCGATCATCGGCGACGCCGTGACCGCCGTAATGCTCACATCAGCACGCAATGCCCGGGCGATCTGCAACGTCGTCGAGCCGGAATCGAACAGCACAATCTGTCCATCCTCGACTTTCTGCGCCGCCAACTGCGCCAGGCGAATCTTCACTTCATCGGTCTCGTCCAGCCGCGTGAAGTAATCCTTCCCGGTGTCCTTGGGTCGCGGCAACGCCCCGCCGTGTACGCGCTGCACCAGGCCCGCGTTATCCAGTTCGGCAAGGTCGCGGCGGATGGTGTCTTCGGACACCGCGAAGTGCTGGCTCAACTCGGAAGCCATGACCTTGCCGTCGCGTTCGAGGATCAACAGGATTTTCTGCCGGCGCAGGGACGGCAGTTCGGTGACGGAGTGGTCGTGCATGGTTATGCCTGTTTGTGCTTGTAGTTGCAGGTTTGTGCGAGATTAGCCAAAGCCTCAGGCAAACACAAACGCGCTGGTATCAATTGTTTCGATCATCGAAATCAACAAGCCGAATTTTTTCTTTGCCTTGGGCCTGTTCACAATGGCACCACTTCAAAAAAGGCTCAGGATGAAAAGCTGATGAATATCAATTTCGCGTTTGCGTGTCTGATCGTAGTGTCGTTTGCGATTGCCCTGGGCCACGCCTGAGCCGTCAGACTGACGCCGCGAGGTGCTCTCGCAGCCATTTGTGCGCCGGATCGCGATGCGAACGTTCGCCCCAGAACATCGCCATTTCGTAGCCCGGCACCGGCAACGGCGCCTCGACCACTTGCAGTGCCGGATTGTCACGCACCAGGCGTGACGGCAGCATCGCCACCAGATCGGTGCTGGCCAGTACCGACATCACCATCAAAAAGTGCGGCACCGACAGCACCACTTTCCGCGACAACCCGACCTCGGCCAACACCTTGTCGGTCACCCCGAAAAAGCCCCCGCCCTCACGCGACACCAGCACATGTTCCAGTGCGCAGAATTGCTCGCGGGTCGGTTTTTTTTGCAATCGCGGATGCCCATGACGACCGACCAACACATAGCGTTCGGTAAACAGAATCCGCTGATGCAGTTCCAGCGGCGCCTCTTCGGTGATGTGCAACGCCAGATCGAACACGCCCTGCTCGGCCTGTTTCACCAGTTGCGCGGGCATCAGATCGAGTACCGCCAGACGTGTACCCGGCGCTTGCATCCGCAAATCTCTGAGTGCCGGCAGGAGAATGGTCGATTCGCCGTAGTCGGTTGCCGCGACTTTCCAGGTGTGGGTCGCCAGCGCCGGATCAAACGGACTGGCCGGAGCCACCGCCCTCTCCAAAGCTTCGAGTGCCTCACGTAACGGCTCACGCAATTCATCAGCGCGTGCCGTCGGACGCATCCCGCGTGGACCGGGCAACAACAGCGGATCCCCAAAGATGTCGCGCAACTTCGCCAGATGCACGCTCACCGACGGCTGCGACAGGCTCAACCGCTCTGCGGCGCGGGTTACGTTGTGCTCCGCGAGTAACACGTCTAGGGTCAACAGCAAGTTGATATCGATGCGTCTCAAATTATTCATGGCTATACCAGACATATCAGACATTCATTTCCAATATACCGGTCAAGGATTGATCCTGCTCACATTCAACCAAGGAACGCGAACATGAACGTACTACTGGTCTACGCCCACCCTGAACCAAAATCCCTTAATGGCGCACTCAAGGACTTCACCGTCCAGCGCCTGCAAGCCGCCGGCCACACCGTGCAAGTCTCCGACCTCTACGCGATGAACTGGAAAGCCGCTCTCGACGCCGACGACGCCCCGGCACGCGACACCAGCCGCCCCTTCGACGCCTCCCGCGACTCGAAACTCGCCTACGTCCAAGGCACCCAGGCTGCCGACATCGCTGCCGAACAGGAAAAACTGCTATGGGCCGATGCGCTGATCCTGCAATTCCCGCTGTGGTGGTTCTCGATGCCGGCAATCCTCAAAGGCTGGGTCGAGCGCGTGTATGCCTATGGGTTTGCCTATGGCGTCGGCGAACATTCCGACTCCCGTTGGGGCGAGCGTTATGGCGAAGGCAAGATGAAAGGCAAACGGGCGATGCTGATGGTCACGGCCGGTGGCTGGGATTCGCATTACAGTCCTCGCGGAATCAACGGGCCGATTGACGACCTGCTGTTCCCGATCAATCACGGGATTCTTTACTACCCCGGTTTCGACGTGGTGCCACCGTTCGTGAGCTATCGCACCAGCCGAATGGATGCCGCGAAGTTTGCCGCGACTTGCGAGGAGTTGGGCGTGAGACTGGATGAATTGTGGAGCACCCGGCCGATTGCGTATCGGCAGCAGAATGCGGGGGATTATGAGATTCCGGCGTTGACGTTGAAGGATGAAATTGCACCGGGCATTGAAGGGTTCGATGCCCACACCCGATAGACCTGCATAAACCCTGTGGCGAGGGAGCTTGCTCCCTCGCCACAGGTTCAGTGTGTCGTCAGGTTTCCTCGCGAACTCTTCGTACCTGCACCAACAAAGCCGGAGCAAAATGCAGCAGCACCATCCGGCTCAGATGATGAGTCAGGATAAACACCACATTCAGCCCGCCGCCAAACGCGACGATGGCAATCGTTTCAATCGCGCCCGGCATGTACGCCAGCCACAGCGACAGCGGATCGCTGCCCAGGAACCGCGCCGCGACTTCCGCGAAGGCTGCCGCAACCACAATCATCAACCCTACCGACACCAACGCCGTACGTCCGTGGCGCCCCAACTCCGCAATTCCTAGTCCCTGAAAACGCGAACCGATCCGTACGCCGAGAATCAGCGCTGCCAGATTCAGGCTCCAGTCCGGCATGTGAAAGCCGTGCAGCCATCCCGATTTGACGAACACAGCGGTGATGATGATTGCCGTGAGCATGAACGGCGCGGGCACGCCGATCACCAACAGCAATCGACCGAGCAGCACGCTCAACGCGATAACCGAAAACGCAGTCAGCGCCATGCCTGTCGTCAAAGGATCACCGTCGGCAACCGCCACCACTGCCTGCCCCGGAATCAAAAAACTCACCAGCACGGTGATCAGCAACAGCCGCATCAAGTGCACGATGATGACCTTGCTTGATGCCTTTTCTGACTCCAGCAGATCAAACACCGCCGCCAGTGCTCCCGGATAAACCGCCAGCAGCGCATCGGTGCGATTCCAGCCTGCGCCGCGAGTCAGCCACAAGGCAGCCAGCGCGATTTGCACGGTCAGGCAAATTAGCAACACACCGAGGCTCGGTAACATCGCCGACGCTGTCGCACTGTCCCACGCCTCGAACATCAGCCCGGTGGCAATGCCCAGCGTGACCTGGATGTAGCCCAGTCCATAAGGTGTCGCCGGGGCGATACCGGTTTTACTGGCGAACAATGCGGTAACGACAATCGACCCCAACAGCAAACCGTGGGGCACGCCTTCAAGCTGCAACAGCGCGCCGAAACCTGCGGCGATCAACAAACACAGAATGGATTTCATAGTCGCCTTCCTGGCTATCAAATATCCCCCTGTAGGAGCTGCCGAAGGCTGCGATCTTTTGACTTTGTTTTTTAAAGACAAGATCAAAAGATCGCAGCCTGCGGCAGCTCCTACAGGGGATCACGTTTGTTTTTACGAGCGCAGTCTTCCGATTGCCCGGCGGTATTTTTCGATTCGCTCAAGGTCCTCCCAGCTCGGTGAGGCTATTCGCGACAGGTCGCTGTTCTCTTCGAGATCCGCCAGTTTCACTAACCGGCCAATCGGATTCAGTGCTGCGCGTTCGACGAAATCTCCATAGGATTCACCCGGCACTTTGGTTACCGATTCGATGGCGCTCAGCACTTCTTCGCTGAAGCCTTCTTTGCGCAGATCATCGAGGCTGATGCCGCAATCCTCGACCACGTCGTGCAGTACGGCGACGATGCGCTCTTCCAGCGTGGTCATGCGCAACATCACTTTCAGCGGATGCAAAATGTACGGCGCACCGCCCTTGTCGACCTGCCCGGCATGAGCCGTGGCGGCGATGGCGATAGCGCGTTCGAGGGTCTGGGTCATGGGTTATGTTCCAATCCTTGGCGCTAGATGTTTCCGATTGTTTCTCAGTCTGCGCCACCGCGCAAATCAAAAAGCCGATTGAACCTTGGCCCTCGGCGCAATCTCGAAACCAAATAAGCGCCAAAATCATCGATCAGACACGGCGCCATTGGAGAGGAACCGCCGATGAACATCCGACATTTGCTGCTGATCGCGCCGTTTTGCATCATTCCGAGTTGCGTCATGGCCCAGGGCTGCGACGTCCAGACCCGCTCCTCCAGCCCTTCGGTGCCAGCGGTGGAAACCCACAGCTGCTACGAATACGAAGGCGTGCCGGTCGATGCCATCGACTGGTCGTGCAGTAACGAAAGCAAAGACATGCTCAACAGCACCAAGAAAAAAGTACCGCAATGCGCCGATCACTATGAGGCGACGTGCATTGCTACTCTGACTCAGGAGTCCTTGGCAAACCCGCATTCCACCAGTAAGGACAAGAGCGCCAAGGCGCTGAACATCCCGAAAAATGCGCAGGTGACCACCTATTACTACGGGGCTGAACATTTGAGTCAGGCGAAAATTGATTGTGAGAACGGTGGTGGCGAGTGGAAGGCTAAATAGTCACTTATGAACATCCACAAAAAAGCCCGGCACTGTGCCGGGCCTGGTCTTTCTACGATGCATTAGCCACCACCGTTGCCACCGCTGCTGCTGCCAGTCGATTGGCCTGCACCGCTGGGTTTGGAACCCGCAGGTGTCGGCCCGTTATCGGTCGTAGTGCCGTCCGCGCCTTTGGGCAGCGATGCGGCACCAGGATCCGCGTTCGTCGACTCCGGCGCCGGCTGGCGGGTCTGGCTGGTGCCGTCGTTGGCTGTCGGTGTTGGCGTCTCGCCGGCAGCGACCGCGTATAACGAGCTGCCAGACAAGAGCGCCGCCAGGGCAAATGCCACAACTTTTTGATTCAGCATGTTGGCTCTTCCTTTGCGTGGTGAGTTACAGCATTGGAAGAACCGTTGGCGCGAAGGTGCGGTGTGTCAGACGAGTGGTGATTTGGAGGGGTGAAAAAAACCGACGCCTGTTCAGGCAAATGTTTTTCGGTTTAGGCATTTCAGAATAATCACCAGCGTCTTTCCGCTCACGCTGTACGACACTTCCGAATATCGTAACAAGCAAACCAGCGTCTATGCGCCTTGGCTTTATTGACGATTACTCTTCAAACAAGAGTTTTCCATTCAATACAGCAGAGCATCCATGGCCAACCACAGCTACATGAGCATTACCGGAAATCGGCAAGGACTGATCTCCGCCGGCTGCTCCAGCACGCACTCAATCGGCAACAAATGCCAGTCAGGTCACCTCGACGAAATCATGGTTCTGGCCTATTCGCACAACATGACCACCGGCAATGACGGCGGCGTCACCGCCGATCGTGGCAAACATCTGCCAATCATGATCACCAAGAACATCGACAAATCCTCGCCCCTCCTCTCCACCGCACTTCACGAGCGCGAAGTGCTGGACTGCACAATCTACTTCTATCGAACCTCGCCCGCCGGCACGCAGGACAAATACTTCAAAATCCACATAGCCGGCGCAAAAATCGCGCACATCAACCTACAGGTTCCTCACGCCATCCATTTAAACGATGCACAGCCGCAGGAATTGGTCTCGTTCACTTATCGCGAGATCAGTTGGACACACATTCAGGCAGGCACAAGCGGTTTCAGTTCGTGGGGAAATAACGATGAATGAGGATTCTTGTGACATTAACGATGTCACACGGGCAGCTTCCGATCTGGTCGCTTTCGGATGCCAGATCGGTGCAACTCAGTTGTACGACAGTTTCACCCAGCTCAAGTTTGGCGAGATCGTTTGGGCTTATGCGAATGAGATTATCCGGGCGGTGGATGAAGGTGTTATCAGTGCGAAGCAAGGGTTGCAGGAGCTCAGGGAGGAGTATTCAGCGCTTTCTACCAAGTCCATGTTCTATTTCCAGAATGGCGTGAGCGTTGTTTCAGGAAGTTTACAGTTTCAGGCTGGCGCCGTACTACTTGGAACCAGTCGAGGGACATCTCTTGTTCCGTCCGCCTTTTTGTTAGGGCATGGCGCAAATAATATTTATGAGGGCTTTGGGAACATTTATAACGGTCCCAGCGAACCTGGAGTAACGGGCCCAATAAGAATGGCATACCAGAATATCCTGGGTAGCAAGACGGGCAACATGACTTATTACTCCGTCGATCTTTACCTATCCATTTACGGGATGATGAGCTTTGTTCGCAAAGAACATTCCGTACAACTCTTCAACAAGGACCCCATCAATTATGAACGAGCACATAAGCAAGCGGGTACTCTGGCGTTGGCACTCGAAGTAATTGCGGACAGTATTACACTGTACTCCATTGAAAAAGAATCAAAGACCGTTGAACCTCTTACCTCATTTACGCTGACGAAATGATCGCTGATAAAAACTCAAATAACAAAACAGCCCGACAAAAAACAAAAACGAACCTCCCGCAATTATAAAATCCGAAATACCAGCTAGCAGATCATTTTTTTTGAAATAAGGGGCAAATATATAGGTTGCGACCATCGACACAACAACTATCTGAATCCAAACCGCTCGCAAGCTGTAGTACTTATCCTCAACCCTCTCACCACGATAGGCATTTCGAAGACGAGGAACATAGTAAACAAGACCAAAAATCGCAAAAACCAAAAAAGTCATCCAGAAAAAAACCCAGAATAATGGCTCTTCTATTCCAAATAACTGGCGCATACCGCCCATAAAAATCATTGCGTAAAATCCAGCAGAGGCGACTACCA
The DNA here is from genome assembly GCF_044744235.1 of Pseudomonas sp. NPDC087346. Lineage (NCBI taxonomy): Bacteria > Pseudomonadati > Pseudomonadota > Gammaproteobacteria > Pseudomonadales > Pseudomonadaceae > Pseudomonas > Pseudomonas sp. NPDC087346. The sequence continues at coordinate 85,151 of NZ_JBIUXX010000005.1, read as the reverse complement.
AGCCTGCAACGCTAAAGTAATATCGAAGATCATCCAGCCTCACAGTCCAACTCCAAAATATGGAAAACCATTAACACAATCAAACCGAACACACAGGTAAGAACAACCTCGTAAAAAGCTGCACTGCAATTCCGACAAACGAAAAAAAATGGCACCAAGCAATGTAAACATGCCAGAAAAACCATAACGTCATCAACCTTGCATCATCACGCAAGCATTCAGAATGCTCCTACAAATTAAAACCAGCAATCCTACAAACTTTTCCTCAAAAAAAATCCGACACCCTTTAAAAAGGCGTCGGATTTACTTGCAACTTATGGCTTTTACTTAAAAACCATTCAGAAGTTAGCCGGCGTATTCGCACTAATAATCTCAGCCTCATCCGCCCCGATATTCCGGAACTTATGCGGCAGCGTCGTCGGAAAATAATATCCATCCCCCGCATTCAACACGCTCACCGCCCCATCAACCGTCAGCTCCACAGTCCCACGAGTCACCAACCCACACTCCTCGCCTTCCGCATGCACAATCGGCTCTTCCCCGGAACTCGCGCCCGGCGCGTATTGCTCGCGCAGCAAGCGCATCTGGCGGCTCGGCACCGAGGCGCCGATCAGCAGCAGGCGCAGGCCATCGCGGCCGAGGTCGGGCTGTTCGTTGGCGCGGAATACGTATTGATGCTCACGCGGCGGCTGGTCGAAGGTGAAGAAGTCGGCCAGGGACATCGGTATGCCTTCGAGCAGCTTTTTCAGTGAGCTGACGGAAGGGCTGACGCGATTCTGTTCGATCAGGGAGATGGTGGCATTGGTCACGCCGCTACGCCGGGCCAGCTCGCGCTGGGAGAGTTTGTAGCTTTCGCGTACTAGTTTGAGTCGAGAACCCGTATCCATGACAGCCTTATGTGAGAACGACTTAAGGGCGATGGGGGTGGGTGGCGGGTGACGCGCCGGGGCGCGGATCACGTTGCTCCCGTGTCCCGGAACCGTGAAAGGCGGCTATTAAATCACGTTTGGTGGTGTTGCTCAGCAGGTTCGATGGGCGGTGGGGGAAAAGAGCCTGCTGGTGGTAATTCCGGGGCAGACACAAGACCTGTGGGAGCTGGCTTGCCAGCGATTAGACGGCACATTCAACATCCCTTTTGCTGAAGGACCGCCATCGCTGGCAAGCCAGCTCCCACAGGTTTTGCGGTGTTGCGAGGATAAAAACCGGCGGGGTCTTGGGGACCGCCGCCGGTGAGGTAACTTAGATACCGAAACGGTCGCGCAGCGAGTAGTACACGGCGCCCATGGCGGTCAGCGGTGCGGAGAAAGTCCGGCCGCCGAGCATTGGCATGTGTGGCAGTGATGCGAAGGCATCGAAGCGTTCGGCGTCGCCGCGGATCATTTCCGAGATCAGCTTGCCGGCCAGGTGCGAGCAGGTCACGCCGTGGCCGCTGTAGCCTTGCATGTAGTAGGCGTTTTTCTCGATGCGACCGAATTGCGGCATGCGGGACATGGTCAGCAGGAAGTTGCCGGTCCAGCGGTAGTCGATTTTCACGTCTTTGAGCTGCGGGAAGGTTTTGAGGATCTTCGGGCGGATCAGTTGTTCGATGTCGTCCGGCTCACGTGCGCCGTAGACCACGCCGCCGCCGTAGAGCAAGCGGTTGTCGGCAGTCAGGCGGTAGTAATCCAGCAGGTAATTACAGTCTTCGACGCAGTAGTTGTTGGTGATCAGACTGCGCGCCTGCTTTTCGGTCAACGGTTCGGTGACGACGATCTGCGAGCCGCACGGCATGCTTTTCGCGGTCACGCGGTTGTCCAGACCTTGCGGCAGGTAGGCGTTGCCGGCGATCAGCAGGTACTTGGCGCGTACCTGGCCTTTGGCGGTACGCACGACGTTTGGCTCGCCGTACTTGATTTCCACGGCAGCGGATTGCTCGTAGATCTTGCCGCCCAGGCGCACGATGGCGGCGGCTTCACCGAGGGCCAGGTTCAGCGGGTGAACGTGGCCGCCCTGCAAGTCGAGCAGACCGCCGACGTAGGCATCGGAGCCGACTTCGCGACGAATCTCTGCCGCGTCGAGCATCTTCAGGTTTTTGTTGCCGTAGCGTTCCCAACTGCGTTTTTGCTCAGCCAATCCGCCCAGTTGTTTCTTGTTCATCGCTGCGAAGATACCGCCCGGGCGGTAGTCGCACTTGATGTCGTATTCCTTGATGCGCGAACGAATGATGTCGGCGCCTTCGAAGATCATGCTGCCGAGAATTTCTGCAGTTTTGTCGCCGTAACGCTGTTCGATCACATCGACGTCGCGGCTATAGGAGTTGACCAGTTGACCGCCGTTGCGACCGCTGGCGCCGTAGCCGACTTTCGCCGCTTCCAGCACCGTGACTTTGTAGCCGGCCTCGGTGAGGAACAACGCCGAGGACAGACCGGTGTAGCCAGCGCCGATGATGCAAACGTCGCATTCCACCGACTCTTCGAGGGTCGGGAAGTCGATGGTTTCGTTGCGAGTGGCGGCGTAGTAGCTGTTGACGTGTTGTTGTTTCATACGTTTCTCCGATGGCCGCAGGGGTCCTGCGGCCGCCGCTGTAAAAGAATTAGAGCTTGATCCAGGTCGCTTTCAGCTCGGTGTACTTGTCGAACGCGTGCAGCGATTTATCGCGGCCGTTGCCCGACTGTTTGAAACCACCGAACGGCGCGGTCATGTCGCCGCCGTCGTACTGGTTGACCCACACGCTGCCGGCACGCAGGCCACGAGCGAAGTTGTGCGCCTTGCTCAGGTTGCTGGTCCAGACACCGGCAGCGAGGCCGAAGATGCTGTCGTTGGCGATGTGCAGCGCTTCTTCAACCGTGTCGAAGGTGATCAGCGACAGCACCGGGCCGAAGATTTCTTCGCGGGCGATGGTCATGGCGTTGGTCACACCGTCGAACAGCGCCGGTTCCACGTACAGGCCACCGGTGTCTTCGAGGGTGCGTTTGCCGCCGGCAATCAGTTCAGCGCCCTGCTCGCGACCAATGCTGATGTAGCGCAGCACGTTGTCCAGTTGACGCTGATCGACCACGGCGCCAACGGTGGTGGCCGGGTCAAGTGCATGCCCCGGCTTCCACGCTTGCAGCGCTTCAACCAGCAGCGGAATGAACTGCTCGCGGATCGAGCGTTCGACCAGCAGACGCGAACCTGCGGTGCAGACTTCGCCCTGGTTGAAAGCAATGGCGCCGGCCGCTGCTTGTGCTGCCGCGCGCAAATCCGGTGCGTCGGCAAACACCACGTTCGGGCTCTTGCCCCCTGCTTCGAGCCAGACGCGTTTCATGTTGCTTTGGCCGGCATAAATCATCAGTTGCTTGGCAATGGCGGTCGAACCGGTGAACGCCAGAACGTCGACATCCATGTGCAGCGCCAGCGCTTTACCAACGGTGTGACCGAAGCCCGGCAGGACGTTGAACACGCCTTTCGGAATACCGGCGTCGAGGGCCAACTGCGCGATTCGAATCGCGGTCAGCGGCGACTTTTCCGAAGGCTTGAGGATGAACGAGTTACCGGCAGCCAGCGCCGGGGCGAACTTCCAGCTGGCCATGATCAACGGGAAGTTCCACGGCACGATGGCCGCGACCACGCCGGACGGCTCGCGAGTCACCAGACCCAATTGATCGTGCGGTGTGGCGGCGACTTCGTCGTAGATTTTGTCGATGGCCTCGGCGCTCCAGCGGATCGCGTTGGCGGTCGCCGGGATGTCGATGCCCATCGAATCGCTGATCGGTTTGCCCATGTCGAGGGTTTCCAGCAGCGCCAGTTCTTCCTGGTGTTGCAGGATCAGATCAGCGAAGCGGATCAGAATGCGTTTGCGCTCGGCCGGGGCTTTTTTCGCCCAGATTCCGGACTCGAAAGACTGCCGTGCAGCTTCAACGGCGAGGTTGGCGTCGGCTTCATCGGTGCTGGCCACGGAGGCGAGGAAACGGCCGTCGACGGGGCTGATGCATTCGAACGTTTCGCCACTGATTGCCGGGCGGTATTCGCCGTTGATGAAGGCGCGGTTTTCGATGGTTAGTGACTGGAAGCGTTGTTCCCAGTCGCTGCGGGTAGTTGTCATTGTTGTGGCTCGACAAGGGGGAATTTGGGTAGGCACCGCAATCCATGTAGGAGCTGCCGAAGGCTGCGATCTTTTGACTTTGATTTTAAAAACAAGATCAAAAGATCGCAGCCTTCGGCAGCTCCTACAGGGGTTTGGGTTGGTCTTTTAGACCGTGTGCAGATACCAGTTGTACTCAAGGTCAGAGATCGAGTTCTCGAACTCGGCCAGTTCGCTTTCCTTGCACGCGACGAACACGTCGATGTACAGCGGGTCGATGTACTTGGCCATGACTTCGCTGTCGTCCAGCTCACGCAAGGCATCGCGCAGGTTGTTCGGCAGGCTCTGTTCGTTCTGCTCGTAGCTGTTGCCTTCGACTGGCGCGCCCGGTTCGATCTTGTTGGTCAGACCGTGGTGAATACCGGCAAGCACAGAGGCCATCAGCAGGTACGGGTTGGCGTCGGCGCCGGCTACACGGTGCTCGATACGCACGGCGTCGGCCGAACCGGTTGGCACACGCACGGCCACGGTACGGTTATCGATGCCCCAGCACGGCGAGTTCGGCACGTAGAACTGTGCGCCGAAGCGGCGGTACGAGTTGACGTTCGGGCACAGGAAAGCCATTTGCGCAGGCAGGGTCTCCAGCACACCGCCGATCGCGTGGCGCAATGCGGCGTTCTGCTCGGGCTCCTCACTGGCGAAGATGTTGTTGCCTTCTTTATCCAGAATCGAAATGTGTACGTGCAGACCGTTGCCCGCCTGGCCCGGATACGGCTTGGCCATGAAGGTGGTGTCCATCTCGTGGTCGTAGGCGATGTTTTTCACCAGACGCTTGAGCAGGACCGCGTAGTCGCACGCCTTGATCGGATCGGAGACGTGATGCAGGTTGACTTCGAACTGCGCCGGGGCGCTTTCCTTGACGATGGCGTCAGCCGGGATGCCCTGCTCTTTCGCGCCTTCGAGGATGTCTTGCAGACAGTCGACGTATTCGTCGAGATCGTCGATCAGGTAGACCTGAGTCGAGACCGGACGCTTGCCGGAAACCGGCGAACGTGGCGACTGCGGACGGCCATTCACGTTGTCCTGGTCGATCAGGTAGAACTCGAGTTCGAACGCGGCGCAGATGGTCAGGCCCAGTTCATCGAACTTGCGCACCACGTTGGCCAGCACTTCACGCGGGTCGGCGAAGAACGGCTGACCTTCGATTTCGTGCATGGTCATCAGCAGTTGAGCGGTCGGGCGTTTTTGCCACGGCTCGATGCTCAGGGTGCCCGGGATCGGGTAGCAGATACGGTCAGCGTCGCCGATGTCCAGACCCAGGCCGGTGCTTTCCACCGTGGAGCCATTGATGTCGAGAGCGAAAAGCGAGGCCGGCAGATTAATGCCTTTCTCGTAAACCTTATGAAGACTGGTGCGCTCGATGCGCTTACCGCGCACCACACCGTTCATATCCGCAATCAGAAGGTCGACGTACAAAACCTCAGGATATTTCTTAAGGAATGCGTTTGCTTCGTTGAGTTGAACGGCACGCAGAGGGACCGACATGATGCACCTATTTTTTAGCTGTTAATTATTATGTTCACTGCCCTTTCACGAGCCCAGTCAATCCGAAAGGCAAAGTGAAGTCAATAGCGAACACCTGGCCGCTCAGCGTTTATTTTTAGGCGCTTTCAGGGCACTTGCGTGCCAAATCCATCGCCAGAGCCCCGAGAATCATGAAGATTTGATGAACGGCGTTTAGAATTTTTTACATGGCAGTTGTTAATTAAAATAAACGCGGATAAGCTCCGGAAAAGCTCGTTCAAGTGTCAAACTTCGAGGTGAATAAAAATGGCATTCAAGCCATTGATCGGTGTTACTGCGTGCGTCAAACAGATTGGCCTGCACCCCTACCATGTCAGCGGCGACAAGTACTTGCGTGCTGTCAGCGTTGCGGCGCTGGGGTTGCCAGTGGTCATTCCTTCTTTAGGCGATCTGACTGAAATCGAGGACCTGCTGGGTCAACTCGACGGTCTGTTGCTGACCGGCTCGCCGTCGAATGTGGAACCTTTCCACTATCAAGGCCCGGCCAGCGCCCCCGGCACGGATCACGATCCGGCGCGGGACGCCACGACCCTTCCTTTATTACGTGCAGCCATTGCGGCGGGCGTTCCGGTGCTCGGCATTTGCCGGGGTTTCCAGGAAATGAACGTGGCTTTCGGCGGCAGCCTGCACCAGAAGGTGCATGAGTTGCCGGGCATGCTCGATCACCGCGAGGCCGACAGTCCGGACCTTGCCGTGCAATACGCCCCGGCCCATGCGGTCAGCGTCCTGGCCGGCGGTGTGTTCGAGGCGCTGGAGCTGCCTGCGCAGTTTCAGGTCAACTCGATCCACAGTCAGGGCATCGACCGACTCGCGCCAGGCCTGCGGGCTGAAGCCGTGGCGCCGGATGGCCTGATCGAAGCGATCTCGGTGGAGCACAGCCCGACGTTCGCCCTCGGCGTGCAATGGCACCCGGAATGGCAAGTGCGCGACAACCCCGTGTACCTGAGCATTTTCCAGGCGTTCGGCGAGGCTTGCCGGCAACGAGCTGTGCAACGCAACAAGCGCTGACAAAACCAGCATCACGTAACGATTTACTGCCCCCACGGGGTCGGCGGCTGCGCGTGTGCGCATCCGTCATCCGTAACTACAACAAACCGTAATAACAACAAGTACTACCAGGCAGCCAGGACGGCGGCGCCGACCAAGCCGGATCGGCAGGAGTGTTGTCAGGCGGATCAATGCAAAACCCTGTGGGAGCTGGCTTGCCAGCGATGAGGCCGTCACCTTTGACATCAAAGGTGACTGACCTGCCGCCATCGCGGGCAAGCCCGCTCCCACAGGAAATGTGATCCGACTGAAGTTGCTCTTGCAGGCTTGCAATCCACTTAAGCCCGGCCACTTTTGGCCCGGCGACTGAAACCTGTTGGGAGTTTCACATGGCAAACGCCTCCAGCACTTACAGGAAGGCTCTTGAAGGTCACCAGCAACCGAAAAAGGTTCTGGTGAAAATCGATCGCGTAACCAAGAAGTTCGACGAGACCACTGCGGTGGACGATGTGTCCCTGGAGATCCATCAGGGCGAAATCTTCGCCCTGCTCGGTGGCTCCGGTTCGGGCAAATCGACCCTGCTACGGATGCTCGCCGGCTTTGAGCGGCCGACTGACGGACGGATTTTCCTCGACGGCGTCGACATCACTGATATGCCGCCGTACGAGCGGCCGATCAACATGATGTTCCAGTCCTACGCGCTGTTCCCGCACATGACCGTGGCGCAGAACATCGCTTTCGGCCTGAAACAGGATCGTTTGTCAGCCAGCGAAATCGACGCCCGCGTCGAAGAAATGCTGCGCCTCGTGCACATGACCCAATACGCCAAACGCCGCCCGCATCAGTTGTCCGGTGGTCAGCGTCAACGTGTCGCCCTCGCCCGCTCTTTGGCCAAGCGTCCGAAGCTGTTGCTGCTCGACGAGCCGATGGGTGCGCTGGATAAAAAGCTGCGTTCGCAGATGCAACTCGAACTGGTGCAGATCATCGAGCGCGTCGGCGTAACTTGCGTGATGGTGACCCACGACCAGGAAGAGGCCATGACCATGGCCGAGCGCATCGCAATCATGCACCTCGGCTGGATCGCACAGATCGGCAGCCCGGTGGACATTTACGAAGCGCCGGTCAGCCGCATGGTCTGCGAATTCATCGGTAACGTGAACTCGTTCGACGGCACCGTGGTTGAAGACCTTGAAGGTCACGCGATCATCCACAGCCCGGACTTGCAGCAAAAGATCTACGTCGGTCATGGCGTCAGCACCTCTGTGCAGGACAAGTCGATCACCTACGCGATCCGCCCGGAAAAAACCCTGGTCAGCACGATCAAACCCGAAGGCCGCTACAACTGGTCCGAAGGCAAAGTGCATGACATCGCCTACCTCGGCGGCCACTCGGTGTTCTACGTCGAACTGCCTGGCGGCAAGATCGTCCAGTCGTTCATGGCCAACGCCGAACGTCGCGGTGCGCGTCCGACCTGGGACGATCAGGTCTACGTCTGGTGGGAAGACGACAGCGGCGTGGTACTGCGCTCATGAGAACCTTCAATCAGCAATTCCTGCGCCTGGTGCCCAGCGGGCGAAAACTGGTGATCGGTATTCCGTTCATCTGGCTGTTTCTGTTCTTCATGCTGCCGTTCTTCCTGGTGATGAAAATCAGCTTCTCGGAAGCCGCGCTGTCGATCCCGCCTTACACCGAGATCTACACCTACGCCGAACAGAAATTCCAGCTGCTGCTGAACATCGGCAACTACACCATGCTCGGCGAAGACGAGCTGTATCTGTCGGCCTACCTCGGTTCGCTGAAAGTCGCAGCGCTGAGCACGCTGATGTGTCTGGTGATCGGTTTCCCGATGGCCTACGCGATCACCAAAGCCAGCAAGGAAGCGCAAAACGTCCTGCTGCTGTTGATCATGATGCCGACCTGGACCGCGATCCTGATCCGCGTTTATGCGTGGATGGGCATCCTCAGCAACAATGGTTTGCTCAATGCGTTTCTGATGTGGACCGGGCTCACGGATCACCCGATCGAGATCCTCAACACCAATACCGCCGTGTACATCGGTGTGGTGTATGCGTATCTGCCGTTCATGATCCTGCCGCTCTACGCCAACCTCGTGAAGCACGACGGCAGCCTGCTGGAAGCCGCGTCTGACCTGGGCTCGAGCAACTTCAACAACTTCTGGAAAATCACTGTACCGCTGGCCAAGAACGGGATTATTGCCGGCTGCATGCTGGTGTTCATTCCGGTGGTCGGTGAGTTCGTGATTCCGGAACTGCTGGGTGGCCCGGAGACGCTGATGATCGGGCGTGTGCTGTGGCAAGAGTTCTTCAATAACCGCGACTGGCCGGTGGCGTCTGCTCTGGCGGTGGTGATGCTGTTGATCCTGATTGTGCCGATCCTGCTGTTCAACCGCAGCCAGGCCAAAGAGATGGAGGGACGGGGATGAAACGCTTCGGTTTTGCTAAGTTCATGCTGATATTCGGCCTGACGTTCATCTATCTGCCGATGCTGATCCTGGTGATCTACTCGTTCAACGCGTCGAAACTGGTGACGGTCTGGGGCGGCTGGTCGATCAAGTGGTACGCCGGCCTGCTCGACAACACGCAACTGATGGGCTCGGTAGTGCGCTCGCTGGAAATCGCCTGCTACACCGCGATTGCTGCGGTGGCGCTGGGCACATTGGCCGCGTTCGTCCTGACTCGCGTCACGCGCTTCAAGGGTCGCACGTTGTTTGGTGGTCTGGTGACTGCGCCACTGGTAATGCCTGAGGTGATCACCGGTCTGTCGCTGTTGCTGCTGTTCGTGGCGATGGCGCAACTGATCGGCTGGCCGCAGGAGCGTGGCATCGTCACTATCTGGATCGCGCACACCACGTTTTGTGCAGCCTACGTTGCCGTGGTAGTTTCCGCCCGCCTTCGCGAGCTCGATCTGTCGATCGAAGAAGCGGCGATGGACCTCGGTGCCAAGCCGTTCAAGGTGTTTTTCCTGATCACCATTCCGATGATCGCGCCGTCGCTGGCGGCGGGCGGGATGATGTCGTTTGCCTTGTCGCTGGATGACCTGGTGTTGGCGAGCTTCGTATCCGGCCCGGGTTCGACGACTCTGCCGATGGAAGTGTTCTCGGCGGTGCGTCTGGGTGTGAAGCCTGAGATCAACGCGGTCGCAAGCCTGATTCTGCTGGCGGTGTCGCTGGTGACGTTCCTGGTCTGGTACTTCGGTCGCAGGGCAGAAGCCAACCGCAAACGTGCGATCCAGGAAGCAATGGATCAGACCGCAAATGAATCGTGGCAACAGCCGCAACGTGCGGCCACCGCAGCTTAAAATTTAACGGAGATCCAATGTGGCGAGGGGATTTATCCCCGTAGGGTCGCGAAGCGGCCCCAAAACCTGTACTGCGTAGAGTCAGATAGATCGCGTGCAAAGGTTTTACGACTGCTTCGCAGCCGAACGGGGATAAATCCCCTCGCCACAGAACTCCCTCGCCACAGGTTATGTGTGCACCTGTTTTAGCTTTGTGCTTTTGCTTAAAAGCTTTTGAATAAAAAGAATGGAGTTGTACCGATGAAAATGTTTGGCAGAACGCTGCTGACACTGTCCTTGATAGGCGTGATCGCCACAGGCGCCCAGGCCAGCGACAAGGTTCTGCGTGTTTACAACTGGTCGGATTACATCGCCCCGGACACCGTGAAAAAGTTCGAGGACGAAACCGGTATCCGCGTGACTTACGACGTGTTCGACAGCAACGAAACCCTTGAAGCACGCTTGCTCGCGGGTAAATCCGGCTACGACCTCGTGGTGCCGTCCAACAGCTTTCTGGCCAAGCAGATCAAGGCCGGGGTCTATCAGACACTGGACAAATCCAGGCTGCCGAACTGGAAGAATCTCAACCCGGTGCTGCTGAAAAACGCCGCCGCCAGTGATCCGGATAACGCTCATGCGTTCCCGTACATGTGGGGCTCGATCGGCATCGGCTACAACCCGGACAAGGTCAAGGAAGTGCTCGGCGCCAATGCCCCGACCAATTCCTGGGACTTGCTGTTCAAACCGGAGAACGCCGAAAAACTGAAAGCCTGCGGCATCAGCTTCCTCGACTCGCCGACTGAAATGCTTCCAGCCGCCCTGCACTATCTGGGCTATCCGGTGAACGACAAAGAGCCCAAGCACATCGCTGAAGCTGAAGCGCTGTTCATGAAGATTCGGCCTTCGGTGGCGTACTTCCATTCCTCGAAGTACATCTCGGATCTGGCCAACGGCAACATCTGCGTCGCGGTCGGTTACTCCGGCGACGTGTTGCAGGCCAAGGCTCGCGCCGAAGAAGCCGGCAACAAAGTGCAGATCAAATACAGCATTCCCAAGGAAGGCGCCGGCAGTTTCTACGACATGGTCGCGATCCCGCGTGATGCCGCCAACGTCGAGAACGCTTACCTGTTCATGAACTTCCTGATGCGCCCGGACATCATCGCCGAGATCACCAACAGCATCGGCTACAGCAACGCCAACGCAGCGGCGACGCCACTGGTGGATGAAGCCATCCGCAACGACCCGGGCTCGTACCCGCCGCAGGATGTGATGGCGACGTTGTATGCGGTGCCGGATCAACCGATTGCCACCCAGCGGATCATGACCCGCGGCTGGACCCGGGTGAAACTCGGCAAGTAACCCGAGCTTTATTGGTTGACTGAAGATTGTGGCAGCACTGAAGAACCTGTGGGAGCTGGCCTGCCAGCGATGGCGGTGGTTCAGACGACAACGATGTTGAATGTACCGGCCTCATCGCGGGCAAGCCCGGCTCCCACAGGGATTCAGTGCGGTTCAAGAATTTGCTGTTTTCCCGTTCACGCAGCGCCTTACCACCGCTGCAACCTCTCTATGAACGGCCTCACCCGGCTCCCTCGGCTCGGGTGAATTCAGGCGCCCTCGGGCGCCTTTTTTTGTCGGTTCAGGTCAGTGGCCATTCGGCCAGTGCGCGGTAATGTCCCTTGTGCGACTCGAACAAGGCGAAGTGCTCGGCACGCAGGAAGAACTCTGGCGGCGTGGTCGATTCCGGCTCTGGTGCACGGTAGTCACGGGCCAGTGTCAGGTGTGGGCGAAACTCGCGTGGTGATGCCTCAAAGCCGAAAGGCAACATCGCCTGTTCCAGTGCGTAAACCAATCGCAGCAACGACTGCGGCGCCTGTTCCGGCGCCAGCGACAACACCCCGGCGCGATGCCAGACCTGCAAGCGATCCAGCGAAATCTTCAGTGCCTCACCCGGCGTGCTGACCTTGGCGGCTGCCTCGCAAACTTCGCCAATCTGCGCAAATGGCACTTCTCCGAGAAACAGCAAAGTCAGATGAAAGTTGTCGGCGGGCACCGGTTTGCCGGTTCGCAGGCTCAACTCTGCGCGCCACTGGGCAATCGCCTTGCGCTGCGCAGGTGAGCAATCCAAGGCGAAAAACAGCCGTTTTGACGGGGCATCCCTGCGTTTTTCATCGGTCATGGCCCTGCTCCTTCACTCGTCGTCGGCCGATTCTACACAGCCTTATCTGACGACCCGTGACACGCAGCTATAGTTCATGGATTGCCATCAACCGGAGACCGCCATGCGCGAGATCCTCAGCAAAGAACCGTGGTGGGCCCGACCGCCGAGCCCCGGGCAGGACGAGACCGAGCTGGAATGGGGCTGGCTGGTGCATTACAGCGAGGGTGAACCGCGTTTCGAATTCGTCCAGGAACGACCGTCGGACGAGCAGATCCGCAACCGCAAGAGCTGCCGGATCACGCCGTCTTCAGACTAACCACAAAACCTGTGGGAGCCAGCCTGCTGGCGAAAGCGGTGGATCAGTCGATAGAGATATTGACCGGGCCGGCCCAATCGCTAGCAGGCTAGCTCCCACAAGGATTTGTGGTGTTCAAGAAACCGAGGCATCCCACAGGGTTTTGTGGATTCACAGATGTCACTCACACCGGCATCAGGCTTGAATGATGAATTTGAAGCCGCCAAAGATCATCCGCTGCCCGTCAAACGGCATCGGATTGACGTCCGGTTGCATCCGCGGATCTGCCATCATTTTTGCCATGCCGGCATCACGCGTAGCCTTGTCCGGCCAGATCAACCAGCCGGCGACCACGGTTTCGCCTTCCTTGAGTTTCACCGCCATCGGAAACGACGTGAGCTTGCCGTCCGGCACATCATCGCCCCAGCAATCCACCACGTTCAGGGCGCCATACTCCTTGAACAGTTTCGCAGCGATTTCAGCGTGTTTTTTATACTGTTCAAGGTGGGTGGAAGGCACGGGCGCTACAAAAATATCGACGTAAGACATGCTCATTCTCCTTGTACGTTGGGTTCGATCTGCTGATTAGTCGATTGCGGCGGCTGCCATTCGACACGATTGACGCCCGACCCGACCGACGGTTGTTCATCACCGCCCAGACTGCGCTCGACCTGCCCCGCCATGTGCAACGTGCCGGCCATGACCCCGGTGGTCGGGTTCTGCACCAGTTTCAGCCAGGCCTTGTCGAAGGTGTTGCCCAGGCTGCTGCGGATCAGCGCTTCGCTGTCAGGGCGGTCATTGGCCTGAATGATTGCGCGGATGCCCACGACACCGACCGATATCAACCCGCCGACGAGTTTGCCCGCCGCTGCCGCCACCGCGCTGGCGGCGCCGCGTGGAGCCATTTCCGACTCCATGCGCTGGCTCGCACGCTTGGCCACCGGGGCCATGCCGGCGTCGGTCGAGGCAATGCCCTTGGCACCGCCATCGGTGTGGATCTTGTCGATCAATGCCGCATACGCCGGCAAGGTATTCAACGGCGTGGTGCTGATGATCTGATAAAGCGACGCATCCCTTGCCGGTGGCGGGCCAAGGGCAATCGCCGGGACTTTCTGCAATCGCCCGTTGAGTTGCGCGACAGGTACGCCATAACGCTGGGCGATGAGCGGCATTTGCGTGGCCATCTGCTGCGCATAAAACTCAGTGGACTGACCGAGGATCGCATCCGGGTCGATCTCCACCGCCACCGGCGCCAATACCCTTTCCTGATATTGCTCAAGCAGATACGACGCTAGTCGAGTGGCCGACGCATCCTGCTCGCCACCGGCACTGATCGTGTACCAACTGACCTTCATCGACAGCCATTCCTGGGTCCAGTAGCTGCTGAACCACGGGATGAAATTTTCTTCAGTTTGCTCATAGACGCGAATGCGCCAATGTTCCATCGAACCCCGGGCAAACAGTTTGGTTTGCTCGGTGGCTTGCTGTGAGGCGCTGACGATGTCGCGGTCGATCTGCTGCCAGGTCGCGGGCGAGACGACTACCGCAGGCGCCGGCGCCGGGGCCCGCGCTGATGTGGCGCAGCCAGCCAAAAGCAACGGTGCGGCGATGGCCAGCGCACGCAGATTCACGGTGGCGGCGTCCTTGATTGGGAGGTGGCGGATTTGAGTATAGGTGCGTCATTTGCCATTGATGCTGGATGTACCGGCCTCTTCGCGAGCAAGCTCGCTCCCACAGTGAGCTGCGCCATACACTCAGACCCTGTGGGAGCTGGCTTGCCAGCGATGAGGCCATCAAACCCACAGATATCTCTCAATTATCACTGTCATCGATATTCACCATCGCGACGATTGCCTTTCCGCCGCAAAAGCATCTGGCTCAGGATTCACCCATCCGAGACGCAACGAGGAGTACACATCATGATTCGCACCATCAATCTCTCCGTGAGTTTCCCGGACTTCGGCAGCAACTATTACGACCAGCAAGTGCAATCACGTACATCACAAGCGCTGGTATTCAACGAAGATTTCGAAGATCTGCTGATGCCCGCCGCCACCAATCATTTCAGCAATGAAGTGGTCGGCATCAACGATCAATTCCGCTTTCTGAGCGACATACTCGCCACCCATTTGCTGGACATCGAGGCCCCTGCGCCTGCGCGTACCAGCGTCCGGGCGAGCGCTCATTTTTAATTTCCCCACATGAAAAAGCCCGCTGACCATTTCGGCTCAGCGGGCTTTATTGACCGGGGATGACGATACCTGTCAGCGCTTCCAGCAATCGTCCAGGCGCGAGCAGACGTCGTACTGTGAGTCCATTTTCGCCATACGCTCGACGTGCTTGTTAATGGTTTCGAAAGTCACCGCTTTCGACGCTTGAAAATAGAACACGATCATCGACTTCTCTTGTTCAACAGGTACTGCATTGCCACGCTTGCCTGACGTGTCATCGACGCGCGCCCACTCTTTCAATTTTTTGTCGTCAACACTGCGCAGGAACTTTCGATATTCGTCAGAAGTGCGCTGCAACACCTGTGTCATTTTGGTCGAGTTGTCTTCATCAAACTTGATGAGATTCTGGCGATACAAGGCCCAGTAATCATCCGGCATGGAAAAGCCAAGCTTGGCCTTGCGTTCACTGATCAATACATCAAGTGCCTCTGAAGATAATTTCGCTTCCGGCTGCTTTTTCGGATCAGTCTGGGCTATGAACATGGCGCTGCCGTCGATAATCCTGTCCATCAGGGCTGTGCGCTCTGGTGTATCCGGCAGCAACTGCGGTGGTTTCGAGGAGATCGGGTTGCGACTGCAGGCCGGCGGGCCACCACTGTCAACCATAAGCGGGGTACGCACGTCTTTGCCGTCAATCCGTTGCAGACGCTGAACCAGTGTTGAGCACTCGTTGCCAGTCAGACTGAAGGCCACTTCGTACTCGGTACCGCGCTGAGGCTTGAAATTAAACCCCAAACCGCAAACCAAGTAACCCGACTGGGTATTGATATGCAGATACACGTCTTTTTCGGGTGTCAGCTTGATTTCGAGATAGCCGCGGGCCTTTTCCGGAGGCGCTACGCTCATACCCACACGACGCGGACTGTCGGCGAGGAACAGGTTGTTCAAGATGCCCGTAGTCAGACCATCGCAATGCTCGGCATCAAAATAACTCACCGTGGCATTGTCCGTGCTGGCCACAAAACGCAGTTTGGCAGCGTCAGCCTCCGTGGCGTCCTGATAGGTTCCCACCGGTGCGCAACCCGCGAGTAAACAAGCAGTAAACACAGAGCTGAAAAGTGCAGGGAAAGAACGCAGAACAGAAGCGACGAGCATGTTCATCCTTGAGAGAGCTGGCTAAAAAAGCGGCGATGCTACTGAATTGCCACTATCGCGTCCACCTCCGCGCAAACAGGCCGCTGGATTGATTCATGAGTCTTGCGCATAACTCTATGACGCAAATCCGACAAAACCTTTTCCTTTCTTCGACGGTCACTCCTAGAACGAGACTGGCAAACACGCCAGCAACTTCCTGCCGTCCTGATGAAAAGAGAGGAATCGAACCATGACGATTTCCCGACGCGGATTTCTGATCCTTGGCGCCGTGACCGCTACAGCATTCGCGATGCCGCCGTTCATCAGCCTCAAGGCCTACGCCGCCAATCTGGAGCAACCGATGAACGTGAAGGTGACGATCAACGTCAACGGCAAGCCGCGCGAATTGCAGTTAGACACGCGCACCACCCTCCTCGACGCCTTGCGCGAACACCTGCATCTGACCGGCAGCAAAAAAGGCTGTGACCACGGCCAGTGCGGCGCCTGCACGGTGATCGCCGATGGTCGGCGCATCAACTCATGCCTGAGCCTGGCGGTGATGCAGGACGGTGCAGAGATCACCACCATCGAAGGCCTCGGCATGCCGGATAACCTGCATCCGATGCAGGCGGCGTTCATCAAACACGACGGTTATCAGTGCGGCTATTGCACGCCGGGGCAGATCTGTTCGGCGGTGGCGGTAATCAAGGAAATCCGCGACGGCATTCCCAGCCACGCCAGCCCCAGCCTCACCGAGCCACCGCAACTGATCGCCGCTGAATTACAGGAGCGCATGAGCGGCAACATCTGCCGCTGCGGCGCCTACTCGAACATCATCGAAGCCATCAGTGAAGTCGCGCAGGTGCAATCATGAGAGCGTTCAATTACAGCCGCGCCGACTCCCCCGCAGCCGCTGCCGCGCTGGCCGCGCAGGTCAACGGCGCCAAGTTCATTGCTGGCGGCACCAATCTGCTGGACCTGATGAAACTCGACATCGAGACCCCGCTGCACCTGATCGACATCAATCACCTGGGGCTGGATCAGATCGAAGCCACACCCGAGGGCGGTTTGCGCATTGGGGCGCTGGTGCGCAACACCGATCTGGCCGCCGACAACCGCGTCAGAAAAGACTACGCCCTGCTCTCCCGGGCCTTGCTCGCTGGGGCCTCGGGACAATTGCGCAACATGGCGACCACTGCCGGAAATCTGCTGCAACGCACCCGCTGCCCGTACTTCTACGACACCCATCAGGCCTGCAACAAACGCAATCCCGGCAGCGGTTGCGCGGCGATTGGCGGGGTTACTCGGCAACTGGGCATCATCGGCGTCAGCGACGCGTGCATTGCCACCCATCCGAGCGACATGGCCATCGCCATGCGCGCACTCGATGCGCAGATTGAAACGGTCAAACCCGATGGCAGCACCCGCAGCATCGCCATGGCGGATTTTCATCAGTTACCTGGTAATACGCCGAACATCGAAACCGGCCTCGGCGCGGGCGAATTCATTATCGCGGTGACATTGCCGGCACCGGTTGGCGGCACGCACATTTATCACAAGGTACGGGATCGCTCGTCGTACGCGTTCGCGCTGGTGTCAGTCGGTCTGATCCTGCAAAAGGACGGCAGCGGCCGAGTCGCCGTCGGCGGTATCGCACCGAAACCGTGGCGCGTCGAAGCGGCGGAATCATTGCTGCCCAAAGGCGCGAAAGCGGTCAGCGAGCGCTTGCTCGACGGCGCCACACCGACCCACGACAACCAATTCAAACTGACGCTGGTCGAGCGCACGCTGGCCTCGGTGTTGGCTCAAGCGAGGGACGAGGCATGAAATTCGAGACTCCGGCCACGACCAATCCTATCGACCAGTTGAAAGTGGTCGGCAAACCCACCGAGCGCATCGAAGGTTCGCTGAAAACCTGCGGCCAAGCGCCCTACGCCTATGAGCAGCATGAGGCAGTAGCGAATCAGGCTTACGGTTTCATGGTCGGTTCGGCCATCGCCAAGGGCCGCATCGCCAACATTGATCTGGATGAAGCGAAAGCCGCGCCGGGGGTGCTGACCATCGTCACCGCCGCCAACGCCGGCAACCTCGGCAAGGGCAAATACAACGCCGCGCACCTGCTGGCCGGGCCCGAGGTGCAGCACTATCACCAGGCGGTGGCGCTGGTGGTCGCCGAGACCTTCGAGCAGGCGCGTGCCGCCGCGCAATTGGTCAAAGTCGATTACGTTGCGGCCAAAGGCGAATTCGATCTGGCCAGCGTGCGGGATCGTGGCGTCGAGCCCAAAGACGAATTGCCGGACACCCGCCACGGCGATTTCGACAAGGCATTCGCAGCGGCGCCAGTGCAGTTCGATCAGACCTACACCACACCCGATCAGTCCCACGCGATGATGGAACCGCACTCCACACTGGCGGCATGGAACGGCGATCAACTGACCCTGTGGACGTCGAACCAGATGATCGCCTGGAGCGTCGGCGACATCGCCGCAACACTCGGTTTGCCCAAGGAAAAAGTGCGCCTGATTTCGCCGTACATCGGTGGTGGTTTCGGCGGCAAATTGTTCATTCGCGCCGATGCGATCCTCGCCGCACTTGGCTCACGGCTGGCCGGCAGACCGGTCAAAGTCGCACTCGCCCGGCCGCAAGTCGCCAACAACACCACCCACCGCCCCGCCACCATCCAGCGCATCCGCATGGGCGCAACGGCGGACGGCAAGCTCACCGCCATCGCTCACGAAGGCTGGTCGGGCAATCTGGCTGACGGCAAAGTCGAACTCGCGGCGCAACCGAGCCTGCTGTTCTACGCCGCTGAAAACCGCCTGGTCAGCATGCGTCTGGCGCCGCTGGATCTGCCCGAAGGCAACGCCATGCGCGCCCCCGGGGAAGCGCCGGGGCTGATGGCGCTGGAAATTGCCATGGACGAGATGGCCGAGCAGCTAAAACTTGATCCGGTGCAGTTCCGCATCCTCAACGACACACAGGTCGATCCGGTGAAAACCGAGCGGCCGTTTTCCCAGCGACACCTGATCGAGTGCCTGCAAACCGGCGCCGAGCGTTTCGGCTGGGACAAGCGCAACGCGCAGCCCGGTAGCCGCCGCGAAGGTCGCTGGCTGATCGGCATGGGCGTCGGCGCGGCAATCCGCAACAACCTGCTGGTCAAATCCGGTGCGCGGGTGCGTTTGGAGCGCGACGGCAAGATTACTGTGGAAACCGACATGACCGACATCGGCACCGGCAGCTACACGATCATCGCGCAGACGGCCGCCGAGATGCTGGGCGTGGGTCTGCATGACGTGACGGTGCATCTGGGCGATTCGAATTTCCCGGTGTCCGCCGGGTCTGGTGGTCAGTTCGGAGGTAATTGCTCAACAGCCGGGGTGTACGCCGCGTGCATGAAACTGCGCGAAGCGATCACCGACAAACTTGCTATGGGAACGGGCGAAGCGCAGTTCGTCGACGGTCAGGTACGCCTCGGCAACAAGAGCGTGGCGCTGCGCAGTGCCGCGCAGAACGGTGCGATAGAAGCTGAGGACAGTATCGAATTCGGCGACCTCGCCAAGCAGTATCAGCAGTCGACTTTCGGCGCGCACTTTGTCGAGGTGGCGGTGGATGCAGCGACCGGCGAAGTGCGTGTGCGACGGATGCTCGCGGTGTGCTCCAGCGGGCGGATTCTCAATCCGAAAGCGGCGCGCAGCCAAGTGATCGGCGCGATGACCATGGGCGTCGGGGCGGCATTGATGGAAGAGTTGGCGGTGGACAAGCGGCTGGGGTTTTTCGTCAATCATGATCTGGCTGGATATGAGGTGCCGGTGCATGCCGACATCCCGCATCAGGAGGTGATTTTCCTTGAGGAGACCGACCCGATTTCATCGCCGATGAAAGCCAAAGGGGTCGGTGAATTGGGGATTTGTGGCGTGAGTGCAGCGGTGGCGAATGCGATCTATAACGCCACCGGGGCGCGGGTGCGGGAGTATCCGATTACGCTGGACAAGATTCTTTCGTCATTGCCGGAAATGATCTGAAGAACACCTCGCCCCATGTAGGAGCTGCGGCACGCTGCGATCTTTTGACTTTAGCTTTCAAGATCAAAAGATCGCAGCGTGCCGCAGCGCCTACACGGTTCGCGTGGTTATTCGGCTCGCGGATACTGCGCATCCCCCACCTGCTCCATCCAATCCACCACTTTGCCGTCCAGCACTTCGGCAATCGCAATATGCGTCATCGCAGTGGTCGGCGCAGCACCGTGCCAGTGCTTGACATCCGGGGCGATCCACACCGTGTCGCCCGGTCGAATCTCGCGCAGCGGTTGCCCCCATTCCTGCACAAATCCGGCACCGGCAGTGACAATCAACGTCTGCCCCAACGGATGGGTATGCCACGCCGTCCGCGCCCCCGGTTCAAATGTCACCGTCGCGCCACTGACCCGCGCCGCATCAGAGCCCTTGAACGGCGCATCAACCCGCACGGTACCGGTGAACCAGTTGGCCGGGCCTTTGGCCGAAGGTTGCGAGCCGTTCGGAGTGATGGTCACACGGGCCGGTTCGCTGGCCTGTGCATCGGCAGCCAACATGGAAAGAGTCAAAGCGCAGGCGCTAATCGGGTTCATGACATGTCCTCAAAAATTCCAATCACTACACAACCCCTGTAGGAGCTGCCGAAGGCTGCGATCTTTTGACTTTGTTTTTTAAAGACAAGATCAAAAGATCGCAGCGTTCCGCAGCTCCTACAGGATCAGTGGTTACTTTAGAGGGATGTACTCTTCAGATAATCGACTAGAATTCGAAAAAACTTATGCAGGACACTCATCAATGCTTCGAGAAAACGCCAGTGACCTGCTCGCCTTCCTTGCCGTGGCGCGTGAACGCAGTTTCACCAAAGCGGCGGCCAAACTCGGTGTTTCGCAATCGGCGCTTAGTCATACGATCCGCAGTCTCGAAGCACGTCTGGGCCTGCGCCTGCTGACCCGTACCACGCGTAGCGTCTCGCCCACCGAGGCTGGTGAACATCTGTTGCAAACCATCGGCCCGCGCTTCGATGAGATCGAACTGGAGCTGACTGCCCTCAGCAACCTGCGCGAAACCCCGGCCGGCAAGATCCGCATCAGCGCCACCGATCACGCGCTGGACTGGCTGTTGCGCCCGGTGTTGAAGGAGTTCCTCGCCAAGTACCCGGACATTTCCGTAGAGATTTGCTGCGATTACGGTTTCGTCGATATCGCCGGCCAGGGATTCGACGCTGGCATACGACTGGGCGAAGACGTCGCCCAAGGCATGATCGCCACCCGCATCGGCCCGGACATGCGCATGGCGGTGGTCGGCTCGCCGGCCTATTTCGCCAACCGCGCTCACCCACAAACACCCCGCGACCTCACCGATCACGCCTGCAACAATCTGCGCTTGCCGACCAATGGCGGGCTGTACACCTGGGAGTTCGAAAAAGACGCCGAGCGCCTCAAGGTGCGCGTTGCCGGACAGATCACTCTCAACGGCGTTTACCCGTTGCTCGACGCGGCGCTGGACGGTTTTGGCCTGAGCTACATCCCGGAAAACATCGTCGCACCGTATCTGGCCGACGGCCGTCTGGTGCAGGTGCTGGAGGACTGGTGCCCGACATTCGCCGGTCATCACCTTTATTACCCGAGCCGACGTCAGGCAGCGCCGGCATTTGCCTTGTTGCTGGAGGCGCTGCGCTTTCGCGGTTAACGGACATCCTCACCACAGCGCCTTGGTGTAGGTCAGCAGAATCCGCGTTTCATCGGCATCACGGCTGAACGACGAGCGATAAGTCGCGTTGCGCACACGCAAGGCGAGGTTCTTCAGCGTGCCGCTCTGGAACACGTATTTCACTTCAGTGTTGCGCTCCCACTCCTCGCCCGTCTTGCCGGCAACCTGGGCGTGATCGCCGTCGACGTAACGACTCATGAAGGTCAGACCCGGGATGCCCAGCCGCTCGAAATCGAAGTCATAGCGCACTTGCCAAGAACGCTCTTTGGCTTCGGCGAAATCACCGATCTGCGCGTAGTTCACCAGATACGCATCGCTGCCTTCGACATACGGAAAGGCGCTATCGCCGGTCATTACCTGGTAACCCACACTGACTTTGTGCCCGCCGACGGCATAACCGACCATGCCGTTCAGCGACTGATTGCTGATTTTTCCGGCCTTGGCCGCGCCCTGGCTTTCGCTGGAGAAAAACCGCAGGTCACTGCTCACCGTGCCCGCCGCCAATGGGCGCGCATCGGTCAGTCCGACAAAGTGCTGGTCGTAGACATCACTCAGGGACGCGTAGTGATAACTGAGTTTGAGGTTGTCATTCAGCTGCCGGTCGACGCCGAACAGATTCAGATGCGCGCCTTGCGCATTGGTCGCGAAGCGGTTGTTCTTGTTGTTCAGGGCAATCGGTTCGTAGCTGGTGTCGTTGCGGCCCTTGACCCGGTCCAGTTGCCCGGCAGTCAGCACCACGCCAGGCAGATCCTGCGAAGTCAGCAACGCCCCCCGAAAGGTTTGCGGCAGAATCATTCCGTCCTGCGGGCGCAGCGTCGGCAGGATCGGCATCAGCGATCCGACCTTGAGCTCGGTCGCAGCGACCTTGACCTTCGCCGTTACCCCGAGCTTGCCGTACTCGCTGGCGGCACGACCGTCACTGCGCACTGGCAACAATCCGCTGCCGGCGCGATCCGGACTGGAATCGAGGCGCACGCCGACCATGCCCAGCAGGTCAACGCCGAACCCCACCAGCCCCGGGGTGTAACCGGATTCGAACTTGAACATCAGGCCCTGCGCCCACTCTTCACGTTTCGATTGCTGGGTCGAAGGACCGTCGCGAAAGTCACGATTGAAATAGACGTTGCGGGTTTCGAATGAGGCGTGGGAATCAGCGAGAAAATCCGCATGCGCTCCGTTGCTGAAAGCTGCCAGCAGCAATGCGCTGGCGAGGGTCGACAATCCATTGCGCATCCCGAAATCAATGAATGCAGACACGGCGACACCTATCAAGTTGAATCAAAAGGCACACGGAATCCTTGTGGGAGCTAGCCTGCTGGCGATGGCGTATTGTCAGTCGCCACAAATGTTGAATGGGCTGACGCCATCGCGAGCAGGCTCACTCCCACAGGGGGATTTTTGTAGATCAGAAAGGCCTGGCCAGCAGCGCGATCAAGCGTTCGCCAAACAGCGTCAGTGCCACGCCCAGCAGTACCACCGCCGCGCCGGCAATCTTGATCGACGCGGCCGGGCGTACCACCGCGCCGAGCCAGCCGAAGTGGTCGATGGCCACCGAGGACAGCAACTGCCCGGCAATCACCAGCACCAGCAGGTTCGCCAGGCCGATTTTCGGTGCCAGCCACACGGTGCAGAAAATCGCCCCGGCCCCCAGCACTCCGCCCACCAGCCGCCAGCCCGGTTGCGCCGGGATCACGCTCAACGCATCCCCGAGGCCACCGCGCAGCCACGCCAGCGCACCAAGCACCAGCATGCCGCTGAGAAACGAGTAGAACGCCGCTGCCAATGTGTTGCCGGTCATGGCCCCGGCCAGTTGACTGTTAACCGCCGCTTGCACGGCTATCGCCACTCCGGCCAGCAGGGCCAGAGCAAAGGAAATCATGATCATGACCGCTCACCTCTCAGTGCGAATGCAGCGGGGCGAAATGCTCCGCGAAGGGATCAGGGCTATAGCCGGCAGCGTTGAACAGATGGCTGCGCGATTCTTCGGTGGCACGGTCCAGTTGCTCGCGATCCACGCCCAGCACCACACCCGCCTGTTTGCGGATACGCCCGGCGATGATCACCGTGTCGATATCGCCACGTTCGGCGGCATGCACCACCGTGCCGAGGGCATTGTTGGACGGATAGACGCTGAGGTTGTCGGTGCGGATCAGCACGATGTCGGCCTGTTTGCCGGGCGTGATACTGCCGATGTGCGCATCGAGACCGGCGCAGGCTGCGCCGTCGAGGGTGGCGGCTTTGAGCAGTTGCGCGGCGCTGACCAGATCCGGCGCAGGCTGACCGTGGAAACGCGCACTGTGTGCAGCCGCCCGTTGCAGGTAAAACGCCACGCGCATTTCGCCAAACATGTCGCCACCGTAAGAGCTTTCGTTGTCGACACTGAGTCCCGGCTGCATGCCGTGATCGACGGCTTTTTGCCAGGCGAAAACCCCGTCCTCCAGGCCGTAATGCGCATCGGAGCGCGGGCAAACGTTCACCTTGACCCCGGCGTGACGCAGGATCGACCAGCCCTGATCCGGCAGGCAGGTGCAGTGGTTGAAAATGTTGTCCGGGCCGAGCAGACCTTCTTCGTTCAAAGCCTCAAGTTCCGCCGCCATGCCGGCGCCGAAGAACTCGGTGACGATGTTCAGCCCCAGCTCTCGGGCGACCGCCCATTGTTCGCGATCGATCTGCGCCATCATTGCCAGCGTCACCAGCGAGTCGGGCGAGCGTGAGTATTTGTCTTTCAGACGGCGCAGATCGCCCGGCCACTGGCTCGATTCCCACTCCCCCGACAACGGCGCGCCCGGCGCATGCACGGCGCGAATGCCGGCATCCTGCAAGGCGTCGATGGCGGCATCGGAATGCGC
This sequence comes from Pseudomonas sp. NPDC087346, assembly GCF_044744235.1. Lineage (NCBI taxonomy): Bacteria > Pseudomonadati > Pseudomonadota > Gammaproteobacteria > Pseudomonadales > Pseudomonadaceae > Pseudomonas > Pseudomonas sp. NPDC087346. The sequence continues at coordinate 60,908 of NZ_JBIUXX010000005.1, read as the reverse complement.
ACCGCTGCGGGCGTTGTGCGAGTTGTCGATGATGGTGGTGATGCCGGCATTGATCGCGCCCAGCGCCGTCAGCATGTTGCCGACGTACATGTCTTGCGGGCGGTAGTATTTGGCGAACGAAAAATGCGTGGCGTTGCAGTAATCTTCCAGCGTCGGCGAGTCGGGATTGATCCGGCGCAACTGGCCTTCCCAAGCATGGCGATGGGTGTCGACCATACCGGGAATGACGATCATGCCTTTGGCGTCGATCACCTCGGCGTCCGGGGCCTCCAGGTTGCGCCCGACTTCGACGATCTCGGTGCCACGGATCAGCACATCGCCTTCGGCAAAATTGCCCAGTCGCGGGTCCTGGGTGATAAGGGTTCCGCCCTTGATCAGCAGCAAGCGCTGCGCGTCGGGCAATGGTTTGAGCGCGGAAGTCAAAACATCAAAATGGGCATTGAAAGACATGGAAGGCTCCTCGGTAGCGGTCGGCGCATTGGCCTGTAACCGCATTGTCTGACCGGGAAGCTTTATTTAGAATGCCAAAACATCTACAAACATTGTGAAGCTGGACATACATAATGCGCGATCAAGAGTTCGGCCATCTCAGGGCATTTTTTGCGGTTGCCCGCGAGCGCAATTTCTCTCGCGCCGCGCAAGCACTGGGCGTCTCGCCTTCGGCGCTGAGCCAGACCATCAAGGGCCTGGAAGAGCGCCTTGGTGTGCGACTGCTCAACCGCACGACGCGCAGCGTGTCCACCACCGAACCCGGAACCAAGCTCTTCGAACGTCTGGGCGAGATTTTTTCCGACCTCGACGCGGCGCTGGAGCAACTCAACGAATATCGCGACACACCGGTCGGCACCTTACGTATCTGCGCGCCGCAGGTGGCGATGCTGCATTTCATTCAGCCGATCCTGCCGGCGTTTCAGGCTGCCTATCCGGACATCAAACTTGAGCTGACCACCGACGACAGCACCGCCGACATCGTCGCCCAAGGCTACGATGCGGCGATTCGGCTCGGCGAGTTCATCGAACAGGACATGGTCGCGCTCAAACTCAGCGAACCACTGACGCAGATCGCCATCGCTTCGCCGCAGTATCTGCACGACAAGAGTCGCCCGCACCAACCCGCTGATCTGTTGCAGCATCGCTGTGTGAACTGGCGCCGCTCCGGCGAAACCGGGCTGTACAAATGGCGGTTTTTCCGCGACGGGCTGCCGTTCGAGTTGAGTGTGAAGGGTTCGCTGGTGGTCAGCGATTGCGCCGTTGCGTTGCAATCGGCGCTGGACGGGCTGGGCATTACCGTGTGGATTCGCGAGTGGATCAAGGACGAACTGGACAGCGGCGCGCTGGTGGCGCTGCTGGAAGAGTGGTCGACACCCTTCCCCGCGTTCTACCTGTATTACCCGAGCAACCGGCAGATGTCGTCAGCGTTGCAGGCGTTTATCGGCGCCCTGCGCAAGGCGCACTAAGCGACACTGGCGCCGCGCAGATTCGGGCGCTGACCGGCTCCGCCGTAGAACATCGCCTTGGCGCCAATGGTGATCAGCGACAGCAGCGCGAAGATCAATCCGCACCAGATCGTCCCCGGCAATCCCCAGGTGTTTATGAAAACCCCGCCGATCCACGAGCCGAGGGCGATCCCGGCATTGGCCGCCGACACATACAGACTGGTGGCGAACGAATGCGCCTCGGGTGCGGCGCTGGTCAGCCACATCTGCGTAATGATCATGCCGCTGGTGTGAATCGCGCCCCAGAGCAACACGATCAGCAGCATCGAACCGATCGAGGCGCTGCCGAAACTCGCCAGAATCAGATAAGCGCCGCTCAGCAGAATCGGAAACAGCAACGCGGTCGCCACCAGATGACTGCCCAACATCCGCCCCGCCAGCAAATTACCGAGTACCCCGCCCACACCGAAAATCACCAGCAGAAAACTGATGGTTTCGCCGTCCAGCCCGGTCTGGTTTTTCAGGTATTCGGCGGCATAGCTGTACACCGCAAACTTGGTGGTAAACACCAGCACGGTGGCGATGATCGCCAGCCACACCGGTGGTTTTTTCAGGATCGACAACTGGCTGGCGAAGCTTTCCGGTGCGCTGTTCTGGCGCGGCAATTTGAGCAGCAGCCCGAGCCCTGCCAACAACGTCGCGACAGCGCAGAACAGAATCGAAGCCTCATAAGAAAATCGCCCCGCCACCCACGCGGTAATCGGCACGCCGAACACCAGACCGAGGGTGGTGCCGATGAACGCGACCGTGGTGGCGTGGGTTGCGCGCTCCTTGGGGTACAGCGAAATCGCTGCGGCAAACGCCGCCGAAAAGAACACCGGGTGCAACATCGCCGGAACAATCCGCAGCGCCATCAGCGTCGAATAGTTCGGCGCATACGCGGAAAACACACTGCTGAGGGAGAAGCACAACAGCGCGCCGACCAGCACTTTCTTACGGTCGAAACGCGAAAATACCAGCACCAGAAACGGCCCGGAAATCGCCACGATAAAGGCAAACAAACTCATCAACAGCCCGGCCTGAGCGACGCTGACGCCGAAACGCTCGACGATCAGCGGCAAGATGCCGACCACGCCGAGTTCCAGGGTGTACAGCCCGAACAGGCCCAGAATGATAAAGGGCATGACGGACATGGGATGCGGGGAACGGGTCATAAAAACTCATCACAGAAGTAAAGATCGGTCAGGCAACCTGGAACCCTGTGGGAGCGGGCTTGCCCGCGATTGCGGTGGGTCAGGCAATAGATCTGCCGACTGGTAAGCCGTCATCGCGGGCAAGCCCGCTCCCACAGGGACTTGTGGCGTGATCAGACCTTGTTGAAATCGACCACAACCTTGCCAAACGCCCCGCGATTGAGATGGGCGAACGCCTCCGGCACCTGATCAAAAGCATAAGTCGCATCAATCACCGGTTTGATCCCGTGGTGATCGATCATCCGCACCATGTCTTCCAGCGCCCGACGCGGGCCGACCGCCACGGCGACAATCGAAGCGCGGCTACCCAGCAGCGGCATGATCGGCGTGCGCAGTTCATCAGAATCGAGCAGACCGATAATCGACACCCGGCCACCGGGCACTACCGCTTGCAACGAGCGACCGAGGTTGTCGCCACCGGCCATTTCCAGAATGTGATCGGCGCCGCGCCCTTCGGTCAGTTGCAGCACCGCTGTCTGCCATTCAGGCGTGGTCGTGCGATTGATCCCGTGAGTGGCGCCAAGGGCGATGGCCTGAGCGATCTTCTCCTCGCTGCTGCTGGTGACGATGACTTTGGCACCGCTGGCCGCCGCCAGTTGCACGGCAAACAGCGAAACCCCGCCAGTGCCCTGCACCACCACGGTTTGCCCGGCGTGCAGATGGCCCAGTTCAATCAACGCCATCCACGCGGTGAGCGCAGCGATTGGCAACGTACTGGCCTCGACCGCACTGAGATGTTTCGGCGCACGGACGCACCAGTCAGCCGGAGTCACCACGTATTGGGCGAGCATCCCCGGGATCGGTCCACCCTGAGTCGGCATCTCGGCCCAGGTCTTGGGATTGCCGTCGATCCAGTTGGTAATGTAGGTGGAGATCACCCGTTCGCCGACCTGAAACCGGGTCACGCCCTCGCCGACCGCAACGACCGTACCGGCCATGTCCGAGGCGGGTGTGAAGGGAAAATTCAGTGCCGCGGTCATGCCGTTTTCCGCCACTTGGGTGTCACGGTAGTTAAGCGAGACGGCGTCGATCTTGACCAGAATCTCCCCCGCTTTCGGGGTGGGACGTGGGGCCTGGACCTGGCTGAGGTTGGCGAGGCCAAACGCGGAAATTTCCCAGCGCTGCATAGTGTCGGACATGACGGTAATCTCGGTGGTTGACTGTGGCACCGATGATAAAAGCCGTCACCCTTGCGGATTAAGTAGGTCGACACTCCGTTATATGCGGACGTTTTCGTCCGCAGTGGCTAAGGTAAAGTAACGCCTGCCACTTCAATCGAGCGCCGTGATGGACAGTCTGAATGCGTTGAACGTTTTTGTGTCGGTCGCCGAAACCCGCAGCTTTGTCGCCTCCGGCCGCCTGCTTGGGGTGTCCGCCTCGGCCATCGGCAAAAGCATCGTGCGTCTGGAAGAACGCTTCGGCGTGCGGCTGTTCAACCGCAGCACTCGCAGCGTCACACTTACTGAAGACGGCACGCGGTTTCTGGAACGCAGCCTGCGCATCCTCGGTGAAATCGAAGCGGCAGAAATGGAGTTTTCGCAGACCAACGCCACCCCGCGCGGACGCCTGAAAATCAGCCTGCCACTGGTCGGCGAACCGTTTCTGCCGGTGCTGGCGCAATTCAAGAAAACCTATCCAGCGGTCGATCTCGACCTGACCTTCGATGACCGTCGGGTCGATGTGATCGAAGAAGGCTATGACGCGGTATTACGTGCCGGGGAAGTCCCGGACTCCAGCCTGACCTCACGCCTGATCGGCAGCTACCGGATGATTCTGGTGGGCGCGCCGAACTACTTTCAGGCCCACGGCGAACCGCAGCACGCCATCGATTTGCTCAGTCATGCGTGCATCCAGTTTCGCTTTCCCAACACCGGCAAGTTGCAGGTCTGGCCGTTGCGCGAAGCCGGTCAGGAAGTCGATCTGCAATTGCCGCCCTCAATGGTCTGCAACAATTTAGAGGCGCGGATCTGCTTTGCCCTGCAAGGCATCGGCATCGCTTATCTGCCTGATTTCTGCGTCCGCGAACCACTGGAAGACGGCCGTTTGCAGCAGATTTTGCCCGACTGTTCGGAGACTGGCGTCTACCGGATCATGTGGCCCTCGGGTAAACATCCACAACTGAAGCTGCGGGTGTTTATCGACTTCCTCAAAGAGCATCTGTTTCCGCAACAGACGCTGGTTTAACTCACCAGCGCAATCAACTGCTGACGCTGCGCATCGGTGAGTATCGGCCCGAATCCGGCGCCGGCATTGTCGGCCATGTAACGCGGATTGCCGGTGCCGGGGATCACGCAAGTCACCGCCGAATGCGCCAGCAGAAACTTCAGCGCCAGTTGCGGCCAACTATTGACCTGCACATCCGAGACCCAGCCCGGCAGTGGTTTGCCCTTGAGCCGGGCGAGCAAGCCACCGCCGCCGAACGGCCGGTTACAGATCACCGCTACCCCGCGCTCGCGACACAACGGCAGGATGCGTTTCTCCACGCCGCGATCATCGAGGGCGTAGTTGATTTGCAGGAAATCCAGTTGTTCAGCCTTCAACACCGCTTCAACTTCGTCATAGGCCGAAGGCGTGTAATGCGTGATGCCGATATAGCGGATGCGGCCCTGGGCTTTCCATTCGCGCAAAGTCGGCAGGTGGGTTTGCCAGTCCAGCAGATTGTGGATTTGCATCAGATCGATGCAGTCGGTGCGCAGCAGCCTGAAGGATTGCTCCATCTGCGCGATGCCCTCCTCGCGACCACGCGTCCACACCTTGGTTGCCAGAAACGCTGGCGAACGCGGTTGGTGGATCGACAGCAACTCACCGACGCTTTCTTCGGCGCGACCGTACATTGGTGAGCTGTCGACCACTTTGCCGCCCTTTTTGAACAACTCGTCGAGCACATCCGACAGCTGTTTGTAGGCCGGTTCGCCCGGAGCGACGTCGAAGCCGCGATAGGTACCGAGTCCCACCAAGGGCAATGCCTCGGCGCTGGAAGGAATGGCGCGGGTCTGCATGGTCTGGCCTCCTGAGATGCCCGGCGACGTGGCAACCGCCAGCGCCCGATTAAAAGTAAACAGCGCCGAAGCCCCGGCCGCCAACGTCAGCAATCTGCGACGCGAGTAACCCTCAGTGTGGTCCATGCTGGCTCCTCTGCTGCGCGGTTCTGTTGCACGGTGTGTGCCGCGGCCACCGCAGGAAAACGCTGAACTACACTGCGACGACGCACCTTCGCGTCCCGTTAAAGTTAGCCGAATGTCCCGAAAGCTGATGTCACTCGTCGCATTGATCGTCATCGTGTACTTGGTGCTGTGCGCGGCACTGTTCGTATTTCAGCGCTCGTTGATCTACTTTCCGCAGCCGGGCACGCTCAATGCCGCCGATACGCTCGTGAAAATGCCGGATGCCGATATCCACGTGAGCACCCGCGAGCACTCCGGGCCAAAGGCGTTGATTTACTTCGGCGGCAATGCCGAGGACGTGTCGCGCAATCTGCCGGGGTTTGCCGAGGCGTTTCCCGATTACGCGCTGTATCTGATGAATTACCGAGGGTTTGGCGGCAGCGGTGGCTCGCCGTCGGAAGAGGCGATTGCCGAGGATGCATTGGCGCTGTTCGATCAGGTGTACGCCAGCCATCCGCAGATCACCGTGATCGGCCGCAGTTTGGGTTCCGGGGTCGCGGTGCGGCTGGCCAGTCAACGGCCGGCGACGCAGTTGATTCTGGTGACGCCGTTTAACAGCCTGGTGGAAATCGCCACACGGCAATATCCATGGGTGCCGGTGCAGTGGCTGCTCAAGGATCGCTTCGAATCGGGTAAGTACGCAGCGCATATCAGCGTGCCGACGTTATTGCTGGCGGCGAGTGATGATCAGGTGGTGCCGCGGGCCAGTACCCAACGCTTGCTGGGGCATTTCCCCAAAGGCGTGGCGACGATCAGGGTGGTGCCGGATTCGGGGCATAACTCGATTTCCGAGCGTCGGGAGTATTTGCAGTGGATGGGGGATGTGTTGAATCGCTGATTAGAGTTTTACAGATATTTTTGTCGTGCATTCACTGGCCTCATCGCGGGCAAGCCCGCTCCCACAGGGATTTTTGTTGAACATAGCAATTGCAGACAACACAGAACCTGTGGGAGCGGGCTTGCCCGCGATGAGGCCGGCAAATCCGGTATCAACATTGCTGAAGAAACGGCCCTTCGTCGCCCCGCCACAAAAGCCGCACGCCACCCCTGAACCAAGTCCGAAAAGCCCAGTCCTACTCGCGCCGCTTGCTGCGGTTCACCTCACTTTAGCGCTGTCCTCTTCAGAGCTGTCCGCACCATGCGCCACGCCGTTCGTTCGCCTCATTTGGTTTCGCTGTGCCTGCTGATTCTTTCGCCCCTGTTCGCCGAGACCGCCCATGCTGGCGCGGAGCGGCAACTGGTGGCCGCCATCAACGATTACCGCGCGCATCCACAGCGTTGTGATCGGCGGCCCGCGCAACGCCTGTCACCGCTGGCCTTGAAGTCCAATCTGGCCCTGCCGATCGGCTATGGCTACGGCGGCGGAATGCGCGAGGCGTTGAAGTCTTCCGGGTATTCGGCGGTGACGGTACGCAGCATCCGGATCGTTGGTGCGCAGGATGCCGACGAGGCGTTCGAACAGTTACAGGGCCATTATTGCGGCGCGCTGCTGGATGCGCAGTACGCCGATATCGGCATCAGCCGCGCCCGTAATGAATGGCAAGTGGTGTTGGCGCAACCGGTACTCGACAGCCGCGTCGGCGATAACCGCAGCGTCGGCAAAGCCCTGCTGGCCGAGGTCAACGCCGCCCGTGCGCGACCACGGATGTGCGGGCGCCAGCGCTTCGCAGCGGCGCGGGCATTGAGCTGGAACCCGGCCCTCGGCGCCGCCGCTCAAGGGCACAGCAAAGCCATGGCTTACGGCAACTACTTCGCGCACCAGGACCCGGATGGCGACCTGCCGGCGGATCGCGCCCGGGCGGCGGGTTATCGGGGGCGGCAGATCGGCGAAAACATTGCTGCCGGGCAGAGCTCACCGGGCAAGGCTATGGCCGGCTGGCTGGCGAGCCCGGGGCATTGCGCCAATCTGATGAACCCGATGTTCACCCAGGTTGGTGCGGGGTTTGCCAGTGAAGCGCGCAGTGATGAAGGGGTTTATTGGACGATGGTGTTTGGGGCGCCTTGAGCGGCAGTCTTTTGGATTGGTGCTGACAAGGCCGGCCCCATCGCGGGCAAGCCCGGCTCCCACAGTGTTTTGTGTGAAATTCAACATTTGTGAATGACATCAAACCTGTGGGAGCTGGCTTGCCAGCGATAGGGCCATGACAGACAACATCTACATCACTTCGGCCGCCGTACCGCACGCACGCAACTGCTATCCCCGCCGCCGCAATAAAACCGATCCCCAGCATCCGCCTCCAGCCCTGAAACGCCCATCCCGTCCGGCATCTTCAGGCTTTCCAGCACCTCGCCGTTCGCCGCATCGATCCGCCGCAGCTCACTCTCGTCCGCTTCCCAGGTGCCATGCCACAGCGCTCCATCGACCCACGTCACACCCGTGACAAAGCGGTTCGATTCCAGCGTGCGCAGAATCTTGCCGGTCTCAGGATCAATCTGATAAATCTTCCGGGCGCGATACTGCCCCACCCACAACGAGCCTTCAGCCCAGGCCATGCCAGAATCGCCCCCCTCACCCGGCGCCGGAATGGTGTGAAGTATCTGCCCGGTGGCCGGGTCGATTTTATGGATGCGCCGATCCGCAATCTGAAACAGATGCTTGCCATCAAACGCCGTACCGCCGTCAGCATTGACCTTGATCGTGCGCACGGTTTCACCGCTGGCCGGGTCGAGCGCATTGAGCTGGCCGTCACTGGCGAACCAGACTTGTTGACCATCGAACGTCACACCGTGGATACCGCTGATGCCTTCAAACGGACCGTACTCGCGAAGGACTTCTGCGTTTAGCTGTTTCATGCTGGCTTCCTCGTTGGTTGGTGAGTCCAGCCTAGCCATTGCCCAGCGATACCGGGAGTAACAAGATCGTCGCGAAACCCGGAACCGGTGGCGTCATCCAGCGCCGTGCACGGCCCAGACCGAACGCCTGCACTTTACCGTCCAACGCCAGAGCCTCCAGCGCACGCTGCACCTGCCGTTGACTGCTGTCCAGCGCCAGCGCAAGTGCCGAACTCGACCAGGCTTCGCCATCAGCGAGCAAGGCCAACAATGGCGCGTGGTTATCCTCGACCGGCAAGGTCAACAGCGCCACGTCCGCAGCGCCCAGAGCAAAACCCCGGGTTGTTGCAGTAATGCTGGCGAATGGTGCCAACACCGAGCGCAGTCGCCCGATCTCGACCCGAAGCCGCGCACGATGGGATTCATCACTGAGTTTTAAACGGAAAGCCTTGGCGATCAGCACTTCCCTCGACACATCACCCGGCCAGGCTTCGGCGAGGCTCCGCGCAAGATTGAACAGCAGCGGACGCGTGGCCAGTGACAGGGTCATTCCGGCGCCGCGTACGCTGTAGCGACAAGCATCAATCACCAGTGCCTGAGAGGCAAACAGGCTTTCCACTTCATCGAGTTTCACCGTGCGCGACTGCCCCGCGATCGTTAAACGTGCGGCTGGCGAATCCAGCATCTGCATGGCGTGTTCGACCTCCGCCGTCAGGCTGGCAATACCGGCTTGCTGCGCCACGCGTGCCGCGCGAACCAACGCCGCCCTTGCGCTGTGCGCCTGAACCCGACGCAACGCGATCCCCGCCGTAATCAGTTGATGCGCGGTATGCAAGGCCGGAGGCAACGGTGCGGGGTCGAGTTCGTCGAGCAGTCGCTGTGCCTCATCCAGCTCACCGATCAATAGCAATCGGCGGATCTGCAGATAACGCGCATGGGCGGCGTTCAACCGATCACCGTGATCCTGCAGAAACTGACGCGCCGCTTCCAGGGCCTTCAGCGGCCAGCCCAAGTCACGCGTTGCCAAAGCGACTTCCGCCTCGGCCACCACACAACGGGCGCGAGACAGCGGCTCATTGGCACCAAACGCTTTGACTGCCCGTTGTAACAGCGTCTTGGCCCGTGGCAGGTCGCCGAGCTGAGCCATGGCGATCCCGCGCAGCGCCAATGCCTGCGGATCGTCACGTCGGGCGACGAAGTTCAACGCGCTCAACGGATCGCCGGCAGCCAGTGCGCGGCCTGCGGCGGTGATCAACGAATCCATGCTGAATTCATCTCGGTGGTACTCCCAGAGCACGAGCGTGAAAACGGGTTTAACCTTGGCGTTTAGTCGCGTTTAATTCTCTTGATAGCACATTAGTATTGCTGCACCATCGGCGAAGCTTTTCCACGGAAGGAGTCAGGCATGCTGGACGCAAACGCTATCCACATTACCGTCGCGCTCGAAGGCGTTTCCACCGATCTGCAAGTATTGAGCTTCGTCGGTCGCGAAGCGCTCAATCAGCCCTTCCGTTTCGACCTCGAACTGGTCAGCACCCGCCCCGACCTGAAACTCGAAGAGTTGCTGCACAAGCCCGGTGTCTTGACCTTTGGCGCCACCGGCGAAGGCAAGATCCATGGTCTGGTGTACCGCATCGAGCAGGGCGATTCCGGCAAGACTCTGACCCGTTACAGCATCAGTCTGGTGCCGCAACTGGCCTATCTGCGGCATAACCATGATCAGCAGATCTTCCAACAGTTAAGTGTCCCGAAGATCATCGCGCGAGTGCTCGAAGATCGCGGGATTCTCGCAGACGCCTACAAATTCCAGCTTGGCGCCGAGTATCCGCAACGCGATTACTGCGTGCAGTACGACGAATCCGACCTGCATTTCATTCAGCGCCTGTGCGAAGAAGAAGGCATTCACTTCCACTTCCAGCACAGCAGCAGCGGCCACACACTGGTGTTTGGCGATGACCAGACGGTGTTCCGCAAACTCAAGCCTGTGATCTACCAGCAAGACTCCGGCATGGCTGCGGACAAACCGGTGATCAAGCGTTTCAATCTGCGCCTGGAAACCCGTACGTCCCGTACCAGTCGGCGCGATTACGATTTCGAGAAGCCAAAAATCCTGCCCGAAGGCGCTGCGAAAAGTGCATTCGCCCCGGATCTGGAGGATTACGACTATCCGGGCGGCTTTACCAATCGTGAACGTGGCAAGCAGCTGTCGACCCGCGCCCTCGAACGCCATCGCAGCGACTACAAACTGGTTGAAGGCAAAGGTGACGAACCGACCCTCACCAGTGGCCACTTCATGACCCTGGCCGAACATCCACGCGCAGAATGGAATGAAATGTGGTTGCTGCTGGAAGTCCTCCACGAAGGCAAACAACCGCAAGTGCTCGGTGAAAACGTTACCAGCGACGTCACCGACGACAAAAGCGATTTCCATCAGGGCTACCGCAACAGCTTTCTCGCGACCCCGTGGGACGCGCACTTCCGCCCTGCCCTGGAACACCCGAAACCAAAAGTCCTCGGCAGCCAGACCGCCATCGTCACCGGCCCGCCCGGTGAAGAAATCCACTGCGACCAGTACGGCCGGATCAAAGTGCAATTCCACTGGGACCGCGACGCTCAGTCCGACGACAAAACCAGCTGCTGGCTGCGCGTCGCCAGCGGTTGGGCGGGCGCAGCCTACGGCGGCATCGCTATCCCGCGCGTAGGCATGGAAGTCTTGGTGACTTTCCTTGAAGGCGACCCCGATCAACCGCTGGTGACCGGTTGCCTGTACCACAAGGAAAACGTCGTTCCTTACGACCTGCCGGCAAACAAGACCCGCAGCACCTTCAAGACCCTCAGTTCCCCGGGCGGCAAGGGCTACAACGAATTCCGCATTGAAGACAAAAAGGGTGTTGAACAGATCTATGTCCATGCCCAGCGCGACTGGGACGAAAACATCGAGCACGACCAGAAAATCCGCGTCGGCAACGAACGACACGACACCGTTGAAGCCAATACGCTGAGTGAATTCAAGGTTGAGGAGCATCGGCTGACGTATTTCGACCGTAAAACCGAAGCGCGGGCGGATGATCACCTGAGCGTCGGCGTGACTCGACATCTGAAGGTCGGCACTGCGCAGTTTGTTGAGGCCGGGACGGAGATCCACTACTACGCCGGAAACAAGGTAGTGATCGAGGGCGGGATGGAACTGACGGCCAAGGCTGGCGGCAGTTTTGTGAAAGTGGATGCGGGTGGCGTGACCATCAGCGGCGCTGAGGTGAAAACCAATTCTGGTGGAACGGCGGGAACCGGAACCGGCATCGCTATCAAGTTGCCGACGCCGTTGACTCCGGCCGACACCGATGCTGCCGGGAAAACCCTCGGCACGGCGGCGGCCAATGCGCCCATGCCGGCGGCGACTTCCACAGCAACCGCAGCGGCCACGCAGTCCGCTCCGACCGCTGCTGAAACCCGGTTGATCCAGCAAAACATGCAGGCACAAACCTTGGTAGCAGCGGCGAAAAGTGGCGTGCCTTTCTGCGAGATCTGCAACAAATGACCCAATTTCGCCCCAGCCAGAACGAATGGCTAACCACCGAGTTTTGGCCACAAGGTTTTAATAACGCCGCTCCAAAGGTGTATGCCTTGCTCGATGGCGCCCGCGATCCAGGCATTGAACGGCTGGTTCGTAACAGTGGTGCCGAATTCACCTGTTTGTATGCCGGCGAACTCTCACCCGACCTGTCGGCCGCAGCGCCTTATCTGCTGCATCTCGATCCGCAACTGCCCTACACCTGGCAACTGCTCGAACAGAGTTGGGAGCAAAGTTGGGGATGTTTCGCCGTCGCTCCTGCGCAAGTTGCGCTGGAGGAACTACGTAGCCACTTCCGCACTTTACTGCGGGTGACTGACCCGGATGGCAACCTGCTGGTTTTTCGCTTCTACGACCCGCGAGTGCTGCGCGTCTATCTGCCGACGTGCACGCCGCAGGAACGCGCCGCGATATTCGGCCCGACCATGAAGCTGATTGCTGAAACCGGCACCGGGCATTCATTGATTGTCTACGCGGCAGACCCCGCTGGTGGGCCGAGTGCGAGGGCGAGTGGTTGGCCTTCGGCAGAGGAACTTGCCTGAGACCTGCTCAATCAAGCAAACCGCAGCTCTTCAGCAATGCCTGCAAACCCTTTGGCACCAGCGGCGATTGCTCGCTGAAACTTGAGCTGTCGTGCCAGCGCACGGTGAAAGGCGTACCGTTACTTTCGTGTCCCAGCATCTGAGAACGCTGGTAAACACTCGAATCAACAAATCGAGCGTCGTACACCTGGACGATTTCGTGCCCCGGTTTACCGTTATAGATAAACAGGCTTTCAAGCGTACCGAGTAACTGCAAGTCCGTTATCGCCAGGCCCAACTCTTCCTGCACTTCCCTTACAACGGCTTCGGCACTGGTCTCACCAAATTCGATGCCGCCACCAATGGGCCGGAAGAAAGTTTGCTGATTGATCAGGTCGGGAAACTCGTTAACCAGAATCTTGCCTTTGTGATGAAAGACACAAAGTGCGAGCGCGCGGATACGTTGTTCGGCCATGGTTGAAGTCCATTTACAGATGAAAGGCGCGGCATTAGATCATGGATTGCCTGCGCCTCAGAGCTTCAACTTCAAGTCTTGAAACGCCTCCTTAAACCGGAGAAATCGTCGCCAGAATGCCCAGCAAAATGGTCAACACCAGAAAGCCACCGAGGAAATAACCCATCTTCGCCATACAAGTCTCCAGAAGCGTTTGCGGTGCACCGGACGCTTCGGAATGAAGACTCGTCGCAGATGCCCGAAAGGCAGGCGCATTCTGAGCCGATGGCTGCTGCCGTTACAGACGCAGATGAGATCAAAAAATACGGATCAGATGGGAACTGTGTCGTTTTGCGTGCGATTCGCCTTGTATATCGGGCCATTCAGAACGACACAGGATGATTCCCCTTTTGGCTGATTGATCTACAGTCAGTGCCGACTGTTGAACAACAACAAAAATCCAGGAGTGGAACAATGTCCGAGCTCAATCTGCACCCGAATGCCGCCGAGTCCCTGAACCGCTGGCACGACATGATCCGCACCGGCAACCTCAAGGCCCTGCCCGAACTGCTCGACCCTCAAGCGGTATTCCGCTCGCCGATGGCGCACACGCCTTACCCGGGCGCGCCGGTGGTTTCGATGATCCTCAATACCGTGTTCGATGTATTTCAGGATTTTGAATATCACCGTGAACTGGCGACGGCGGATGGCCTGAACGTCATTCTCGAGTTCAGCGCCAAAGTCGGTGAAAAACAGCTGAAAGGCATCGACATGATCCGCTTCAACGAACAGGGAAAGATTGTCGAATTCGAAGTCATGGTCCGCCCGTTGAGCGGCCTGCAAGCCCTCGGCGAAGAAATGGGCCGCCGCCTGGGCGCCTACCTCGCCAACGCCAAAGCCTGACACCACACCACACCAAACATGTAGGAGCTGCGGCACGCTGCGATCTTTTGACTTTGTTTTTCAAAAGCCAGATCAAAAGATCGCAGCCTTCGGCAGCTCCTACAGGATTTCCGCTCGTAAAAAAGCCCACTGACCGTTGCCGATTCAGTGGGCTTTTGTGTGTCAGGCTTCTACTTTAGAGAGCCATATCACGTGCAGCATTGTCCTTCGGTGCTTTAGCTTTATCAGCTGCTGCATCGACTGCCGGAGCAGCAACCTGACCGATCACCGGAGGCGTCGGCAGTTCGAGGATCTTGGCGGTGTAAGCCCACTCTGCAGCCACTTTGGCTGGATCGCTGTTCAGCTGAGTGCCGTAGCTTGGAACGATCTGGTGCAGCTTGGATTGCCATTCTGGCGTGGCGACCTTGTCTTTGAAGACTTTCTGCAGCACGGTCAGCATGATCGGTGCAGCGGTCGACGCGCCTGGCGATGCGCCCAGCAGGCCGGCGATGGAGCCGTCTTGTGCAGCAACGATTTCGGTGCCCAGTTTCAGCACGCCGCCAGCGGCTTCATCACGCTTGATGATTTGCACGCGTTGGCCGGCTTGCCACAGGCGCCAGTCTTCGGCTTTGGCGTTCGGGAAGTATTCCTTCAGCGCGTTCAGGCGATCTTCATCCGACAGCATCAGTTGACCGGCAAGGTACTCGACCAGCGGGTATTCCTTGATGCCGACCTTGGTCATAGGCCAGATGTTGTGGGTGGTGGTGCTGGTCAGCAGGTCCAGGTACGAGCCTTCTTTCAGGAACTTGGTGCTGAAGGTCGCGAATGGGCCAAACAGAATGACGCGCTTGCCGTCCAGAACACGGGTGTCCAGGTGCGGAACGGACATCGGTGGTGCGCCAACCGAAGCTTTACCGTAAGCCTTGGCCAGGTGCTGCTCGGCGATGGCCGGGTTATCGGTCACCAGGAACGAGCCGCCTACCGGGAAGCCAGCGTATTCCTTGGCTTCTGGAATGCCCGACTTCTGCAGCAGGTGCAGAGCGCCGCCGCCAGCACCGATGAACACGAACTTGGCGTCGGTTTCGGTTTTGCTGCCGTCTTTCAGGTTTTTGTAGCTGACACGCCAAGTGCCATCGGCATTCTTGGTGATGTCTTGCACTTCGCTCGACAGTTTCAAGTCGAAGTTAGGCTTGGTTTGCAGGTAGCCGGCGAACTGGCGGGTGATCTCGCCGAAGTTCATGTCGGTACCCAGCGGGCTCCAGGTGGCCGCGATTTTCTGGTTCGGGTCACGCCCTTCCATCATCAGCGGAACCCACTTCTTGATCACAGCCGGGTCTTCGGAGTACTGCATGCCGGCGAACAGCGGGCTCGCTTGCAGGGCTTCGTAGCGCTTTTTCAGGAACTTGATGTTGTCATCACCCCACACAAAGCTCATGTGCGGCGTGGTGTTGATGAACGAGCGAGGGTTCTTCAGAACGCCTTGCTGAACCTGCCAGGCCCAGAACTGACGGGAAACCTGGAACGCTTCGTTGATCTCGACGGCTTTCGGGATCGACACTTTGCCGTTCTCGTCTTCCGGGGTGTAGTTCAGCTCGGCGAGTGCGGAGTGACCGGTACCGGCGTTGTTCCAGCCGTTGGAGCTTTCGAGGGCGACGCCATCGAGGCGCTCGACCATTTCCATCGACCAGCTCGGTTCCAGCTCATTGATCCACACACCCAGGGTGGTGCTCATGATGCCGCCGCCGATCAGCAGTACATCAACTTTCTTTGCTTCTGCAGCATTGGCGCAAGACATCCCCATCGCCAAAGCCAGCCCCAACAAGGCCGTGTTCACTTTCTTAAACATCCGTTGCACCTATGATAAAACGCCTTCCGCCCGCCGCTGTTATCAGTATGCGATCCGCTTTGATGACACTCAGGCTGGCGTCGCGGATTCCGGCACACTTCAATTTTGACGGGTGGGCACACAAGGCCGACGTGCTGCATCGACCTCAGTTAATGTCCCTTCTGAACTGACTTTTTATCATTATTGGCTTCAGCTACTTGAGCGACAGGGATTCCGTCAGCCCGCCCGAAGGCCAGCAAACCGAATTAGGTCAAACCAAGTTGGCGCGCAGAATATCACGTCAGGCAAACCAGCGCGTCCGTTCGCGACCTGTTAGTTCCGCTTTGGTTCAAGACAGGCTTTCTTCATCGGAATTAAACCTGCTACGTTGTACGACGACTGACAAATGACACAGTCGAATCGATAACCTACAACAACAAGGAATACCCATGAAAAACGCCAAATTGCTGATCGGATTTCTCTGCGCCTTCAGCGGCTACGTTGCTGCCGCCCCTGCTCCGGCGGAACAGGACGTGGCACAAGCGGTCGACCATTTGACCCAGGCCATGCTGCACAAGAACATCACCGAGCTGAACGCTCTGACTGCCGATAACCTGACTTACGGGCATTCGAACGGGAAGATTCAGGACAAGCAGGCTTTCATTTCGGATATCGAAACCGGCAAGAGTGCGTTCAAGACGCTGGAGATGCAGAACCAGACCATCACCTTGTCTGGCGATACTGCGCTGGTGCGTCACCACTTTTCCGCGCAGGCGTTGAAGGGAACCGAAGTGGTGCCGACCGAGATCGAGAACTTTCAGGTCTGGCAGAAGCAACATGGGCAATGGCTGTTGGTGGGGCGTCAGGCGTACAAGTTTTGATGTCTGACTGATCCTGAATTTTTGTTGCTTGCACTGGCCCCTTCGCTGGCAGGCCAGCTCCCACAGGTTTTTGTGTTGGAAGACCATTTGTGTTCCAACATTAATCCCTGTGGGAGCGGGCTTGCCCGCTAAGGGGGCCCGTCCCGACACCAACAAACCCATCGTTAGGGAACTCCCGGGACACGGCACCGCTCTCACATTATGTGGTACTTCCTTTTCGCTTTACGCTGCTGGAGGAACACCGTCATGCGCCGTTTAGTACTCGTTTCGTCTCTTTTGTTGTGCCTGCCCTTCGGTTCGGCTTTTGCCCGCGTAGATGCGGGGGATGTCGCCACCTCGGCAGGTGTTTCCGCGTCGCTGTATTCGACTTTCAAGGATCACAAAATGGTGATTCCGGCCCGTGACGACCTGACTGCATTCGTCGCCAGCGGCGGAGCCATCCGTGGCGTGTATCTGGAATCGGTGCTGCAACAGGTTCGTCAGGACAATCCCGGCCTCAACGCCAGCGATGAAGACCTGGCCAACGCGATTCTCGCGCACTATGAAGGTCAGGCTCAGTAACTGATGGGAACGAAGCTGCCGATGGATGGCAACTGAGCGGCCATGGGCAAAACCGTCGAACGGCCTCTATGATGGAGGCCATGACGACGACTGCGCCGCTTCGCTCCCCCTGCCCTCCCGGTGCCTGCATTTGCGGGCGCGATCCGCTGCTGGAAACGCCCGGCGCGGATCTGCGCATTCTGCGTCTGACCCGCGAAGAAGAAAAACACCTGCTGGCGCGTCTGGAAAAACTCAAAGACCTTGCTGATCTTGAGCATTTGCAAAAGCGCATGTATGAACAGTTGGGCGTCCGGGTCGACGTTGCACCGGGGTTCAACGAAGTGCGCACGATGCTCGGCATCGAAATTCATATCGACGATCTGCCAGGCCTTTGCCGCAAGACCCGCCAAGCGATTCCGGCGGCCATCCGCCGAGGCTTGAAGAACCAGCCCGAGATCGCTTACGAACTCCTCAACTCCCACGACTTGCTGCGCGGCACTTGATCATTTTTTCATGCCCAGGCGTTTGCGCATGGCGGCAGTGATGGTCTGGCGAGTCTTCTTCAGATCGGCCCACGGCTCATCGCCGACTTCCGCCAGTCGCTCATGGACGTTGTGCACAGTCCATTGATTGCCGCCCTTGATCTCTGCAACCTCTTCTCTAAATAACGGCACAGAAACCGGTAGCCCCTCGCGAGTGCGCGCTGCATATGCACAGATTGTCGTGGCGCCCAAACCGTTGCGCAGATAGTCGATGAAGATCCGCCCTACCCGATTCTTCGGCCCGGATACTGCCGAAAAACGCTCCGGCAACAGCTTGGCCATATGGCTGACAATCGCATGACTGAAATCCTTAACTTCGTCCCAACCGTGCTTGCGGGTCAGCGGCACGACGAGGTGAATACCTTTGCCGCCACTGGTCTTGAGGAATGCCTTTAGCCCGAGTTCTTCTAGCACCGTCAGAGTCAGCGCAGTGGCTTCGACCATGCTTTTCCATGGCAGCGCCGGATCAGGGTCGAGGTCGAGTACGAAGCGGTCAGGCTTGTCCAGATCAACCGTGGTGGCATTCCAGGTGTGCAGTTCGACAGTGCTCATCTGCACCGCGCCAATCAATGCCTCGGCGTTGTTTATGAGCATCACCGGTTGCCCGGTGAGTTCTTTGTCCAGCGTGGTGATGCCGGGAATCGCCAGGCGCTCGGCATTCTTCTGGAAGAACAGTTCGCCGGCAATTCCGTCCGGCGCTCGCACCAGCGCCACCGGGCGGTCTTTGAGTTGCGGCAAAATCCACTCGGCAACGCTGGCGTAGTATTCGGCCAACTGCATTTTAGTGGTGCCGCTGACCGCATCGATGACTCGATCCGGGTGGGTGATGCGCACTTTTCCATGGGCCAGATCGAGTTGCGACGGTGCCGTTTCGGTTTTTTCCGCCGGAGCTTTTTTCGATATGGTTTTTTTGGCTGGCGTCTTCACGGTTTTGGCTCGCTCTTCAGTGATGTCCTTGGCCGGTTTGTCGTCGCGCAAACCGTGAAACACCGCGTGACGCACCGAGCCGTCCTTGGTCATTTCAGCAAACGCCACCTCTGCCAGAAGGCTCGGTTTGAGCCAGTGCACGCCCTTGGCTTCAAAACCGCTCGGCGGATTGACCACCGCCGCTTTCTTCACTTGCAGCGGTTTCAATTGCGCAAGAATGCTTTTCAGCGTTGCCTCGTTGAACCCGGTGCCAACCTTGCCGGCGTAGCGCAATTCACCGCTGTCGCGATCATGCAAACCCAGCAGCAACGCACCGAAACCACTGCGCGAACCCTTCGGATCGGTATAGCCGACAATCACGAATTCCTGACGGTGTTTGCACTTGAGCTTGATCCAGTCACTGCTGCGTCGCGACACGTACGGCGAGCCGAGGCGCTTGCCGATCAGTCCTTCCATCTGCATCTGGCAGGCGCTGTTGAGCAAGGCATCCGGCGTTTCATCGAATGCGTCGGAGAAGCGCAGCAACGGATGTTCATGCGCGTGCATGACCGTGGACAAAGCCGCGCGACGTTCTTGCACCGGTACTTCGCGCAGATCGACACCGTTGAGATACGGCAGGTCGAAAACGTAATAAACGATGTTGGCGCTTTTCCCAGAGTCAAACGCGTTTTGCAGCGCCTGAAAATCCGGTACACCTTGCTCGTTGGCGACCACCATTTCCCCGTCGAGCCAGCCGGACTCCAATCCCAGTTCAGCCAACGCCTCGGCCTGCTTCGGCAGTTTGTGGGTCCAGTCGTGACCGTTGCGAGTGAAGAGCTGAACTTCGTCATGATCGATACGCGCCATGATCCGGTAGCCGTCGAACTTGATCTCGTAGCTCCACTGGCCCTCGGGTGCGCTGTCGACCAGCGTTGCCAGTTGCGGTTTGATCTGCGCCGGCAGTTTGGCCTTGCGTGCACCGGTCAACGTGCCAGATGCCTGCTTGCGTGGCTTCGCTGGAGCCTTTTTAACCGGTTTGGCCTGCTCGGCAGCGAGCCTGGGTTTGTCGACGATGGTGCGTTCACTGAGCACGCTGTCCGGCTCGGCGACCAGCACATCGTAATCGTCCTGCGGGCGTGCCGAGTTGTCCTGATGCTTGATCAGGAACCACTGCTGCTTTTTCCCCGGCATGTGGGTGCGCACCAGATTCCACAGGCCGCCGAGTTTCTCGCCCTGAAGTTCGAATTTGAGCTTGCCACTGGCATAGGCCTTGGCCGGATCTTCCAGCGGAATCCACACGCCACGATCCCAGACAATCACATCACCGGCGCCGTAATGCCCTTCGGGGATGCTGCCCTCGAAGGTTGCGTAATCGAGCGGATGGTCTTCGACATGTATCGCCAGTCGCTTGACCTTAGGATCAAGCGACGGCCCCTTCGGCACCGCCCAACTCTTGAGCGTGCCATCGAGTTCCAGACGAAAGTCGTAGTGAAGGTGCGAGGCGTCGTGTTTCTGGATGCAGAACTGCAACGCGTGATCCTTGGCGGTCTTACGCCCCGAGCGCTTGCTGGCCGAAGGCTCTGACGTCGCCGAAAAATCGCGCATGCGGTTGTAGTCGTCGAGATTCCTGTTCATGACGCCCCCGGTGCAGTTGGCTCTGTTATGCAGAAGAGCTTTGCGCGGGGGGGAAAATTCAATCGATGTAAAAACTGTGCTGACGGACGGGGTCCGAAGATCAAAAGATCGCAGCGTGCCGCAGCTCCTACAGGGGGGCGCGGCGATCTTTTGATCTTGATACATCGGGTAATGACTTCAACTCACCAAGCGCAGCAAACCGGCTAACGTTTGAAAGCGACTATTAAAAGGAGGGCAATGGAATGCCTGAAGCTGCAAAAGCCTGCCATCTGCGCAAAGGAAGATTTTCCGAGAGTGGTCGAATTTACTTGCTCACGGCAGTTGTGGATCAGCGAAAACCTGTATTTTCCGATTGGCGACTTGGGAGATTGGTAATCGAGCAGATGCGAGTTATAGACGATTCACCCGCTGCCAGTTCACTCGCATGGGTCGTAATGCCGGATCACCTGCACTGGCTGATTGAGCTACAACAAGACTCCTTGGCAGACGTTATGCGCCATCTGAAATCCAGAAGCTGCCAATCGATCAATTTGCAACTCGGGCGTGAAGGCCGGTTATGGCAGCGCGGCTATCACGACCGGGCAATGCGCCGGGATGAAGATCTGAAAGCGGCCGCTCGCTATATCGTCATGAATCCATTGCGAGCGGGGCTGGTAACTCGACTGGGCGACTATCCGCTTTGGGATGCGATTTGGCTTTGAAATCGCACGATCAAAAGATCGCAGTTCCTACATTGAAATGCGTTCCCTGTAGGAGCTGCGGCACGCTGCGATCTTTTGACTTTGATTCAGGCCTGGCCCTTGGCCTGCTGCTCCAGATGCACCTGCAATTGCGGGTCGATCTGCAACGCCGCCGCCAACTCATCCAGATAACTGCGCTCGGCGTCTTCCTGATCGTTCACCAACATCACACTGGCCAGATACATCTCGGCAGCCACTGCCGGATCGTTCTTTGAGGCGCCGGCCACTTCAGTTGCGTCCAGCGGCTTGGCGACTTCGGCATCAAGCCATTGCTGCAACTGCGGATCGTCAGTGTGTTTGCCGATTTCGGCACTGATCATCTTCTGTTCAGCGTCATCGATGCGTCCGTCTGCCTTGGCTGCGCCAACCAACGCACGCAGCACCGCGTGGCTGTGTTCTTCGATGTCGGGACCGGCCAGCAGATTCGCGGTTTGCGGAATCTGTTGCGGCGCGGCGCTGGCCTGGCTGCTTTGCCAGGCCTGGTACGCCTGATAGGCCATCATGCCCAACGAGGCGAGCGCCGCGTAATTGGTACCGCCGCCGGAACGGCTTTGCGTGCCGCCACCCAGTGCGCCACCCAGTCCACCGCCACCACCGCCTCCGCCTCCGCCCAACAATCCACCGAGCAAACCGCCCAACCCGCCGCCCGCCCCGCCACTCGCGGCGCCAGTCGAACCGCCACCGCCCAGCAGACCGCCGAGCAAGCCTCCCAATCCGCCCAGCCCGCCACCGGCCGAGGCACCACTTTGTTGTCCTCCCGAAACCTGGCTGCGAAGCAGTTGTTCGAGCAAATCACTGGTGTTCATGATGTCGTCCTCAGGCATGGGCAGTAACTGCGTCAGACAACGATAGACCGCCGCAACCATCACGCCAGCACCGTCCGGCTGAAGCCCGGCGTTATCGGCGGATTTCGCCGAAGTATTTTTCCTGCGGCAGGCTAAGATTCAAGGATGGTGAACCTTATCCCGGCGAAACCGGTCGATAGCTGCAACCCGACCCGGTTTGCCGACGCCCTTGCTGCCTCAGGGCTGTTTCAGGGTAACAACCGGCTGGCTTCATTTTCTGGAGAATGCCCCCGTGATATCGACCGTACACATTGCCAGACTCAAAGCATGGGGCGCCCATGGTTTTACCGCGACCGGCGTGGTCACCGCGTTTCTCGCCACCCTGGCGCTGCTGGAAAATCAGCCGACCCATTGCCTGATGTGGCTGGGCGTGGCGCTGATCGTCGACGGACTCGACGGTGCCCTTGCGCGCAAGGTCAATGTGCAATCGGTGCTGCCGAGTTTCGACGGTTCGATCCTCGATCTGGTGATCGATTACCTGACTTATGTATTCATCCCGGCGCTGTTCATCTATCGCTACATTCCTCTTCCGGACTACACGCTGTTGCTGACCGTGTCGCTGATTCTGGTCTCGTCACTGTTCTGCTTCTGCAACGTCAACATGAAGAGCAAGGACAACTACTTTGTCGGTTTCCCTGCCGCATGGAACGTGGTCGCGCTGTGCCTGTACATCATCGGGCCAGGGCCATGGATCACTTTTCTGACCGTGATCGGCCTGGCGCTGCTGACCGTGACGCAGATGAAATTCCTGCATCCATTCCGTGTGCGCCGGTTCATGCCGATCAACATCGCGGTAACGGCGATCTGGTTGCTGTGCAGCCTGTCGCTGGTACTCAATCACCCGGTGATCAACCCGCTGGTGATGGGGCTGTGGCTGCTGATGTCGGCGTACTTCCTCGGCATCTGCATCTGGCGCACGGCGCTGGAGTGGTTTGATAAATCACCATCGAAATAACCCTCTAGGCCACACGCGAAACCTTGTGGGAGCTGGCTTGCCAGCGATAGCGATCTTTCTGTCAAAAAGATGTCGACAGACACTCCGCCATCGCTGGCAAGCCAGCTCCCACAGAGATCTCCACTGATTTGAAGTTCAGTGGAGATCAGCGCTTGGTAATCACCACCTCCAGATACTCACTCGGCACCACCAGCGAACCCTCGCCCGCACGATTCATCTTGTTCAACAGTTCCGCCAGATCGCTCTCCAGCGCCAGCCCGCTTTCCGGCGGGAGTGCCGCGAAAGCTTTGTGCACCGGCCCGTACCAGTGGCGGAAGATGTCGATGAAGTGTGCCGCCGACCGATAGCGAAAGTTGAAGGTACGGCGGGTGACTTGCAGCAGAAAATCGCGCTCGTCGAAGTGTGTGTGCAACCAGGCTTCCGTCCCCCAGTTCGAGGGTGGCTGGGCACTGGCGGGAGGCGGTAGATGCCGGCCGAGGACCTTGAACATCTGGCCGACAAAGCCTTCAGGCGTCCAGTTGGCCAGACCAATGCGTCCGCCACGCCGACAGACCCGCGCCAGTTCGGCAGCCGCCTGCGACTGATCCGGCGCGAACATCACACCAAAAGTCGAAAGCACCGCGTCAAAACTATCGTCTTCGAACGGCAGCGCTTCGGCATCAGCGACCTGGAACGTCACGTCCAGATGCTCCGCCCGAGCCCGATCCTGCCCGCGCTCCAACAGCGCCGCAACGTAGTCGGTGGACATCACCAGACAACCGCGTCGCGCCGCTGCCAATGTCGCATTGCCGTTGCCAGCGGCGACATCCAGCACTTCTTCATCGCAGCGCAGGTCGCAGGCCTCGGCGAGGTTTTCACCAACAATTTGCAATGTGGTGCCAATCACCGCGTAATCGCCGCTGGCCCAAGCGACTTTCTGGCGTTCTTTCAGGGCCGTCAGATCAATCGGGGTACTCATGGCTTCGAGCTCCGTTTCATATCGGTAACAGGTCGACAGCGCCCTGCTCGCCCACTATCGCGCCGAGCCTGACCGGCGTCTTTGCCGATCGTCCGCCAGGCGCGCAAAACCGCGTGTTGGCCGATGAGTGGCGGGAATTTGTAAAGCCGCCGCAACACCCTCGGGATTGCCAGTCGCCCGGGAATGATTTTTCATGTCGGCCACCCCTTCCGAACGGATTCCCCCAATGACTTTGCACCTCGACTGGCTCGCGCAGCACATGCAGCACAGCGACACTTACGCCGAATGGATTCATCGGCAGTTTCACTACGAATACGCGCACCAGCCACTGACAGAGTGGCAAGCGGAATTCGCCCAAGGCCAAAGCAACGGCAATTGGCCGTGCCTGATCGCTCTGGACGACGGACGCCTGCTCGGCGGGGCGGCGCTGGCCCGCGAGGATCTGGCGCATCGACCCGATCTCGGCCCTTGGCTGGCCTGTGTATTTGTCAGCCCCGAGGCTCGTGGCCAGGGTCTGGCGGAGCGCTTGATCGACGGGGTTTGCCAGCAAGCGAAAAGCCGTGGTCTGGCGCACCTGTATCTGCACACGCAGAACCAACAGGACTACTACGCCAAACGCGGCTGGAGGGTTGTGGAGCGGTTTCACGCCTGGGACAACGAACACACGCTGATGGTGCGTGACTTGTGAGGCCTTGATTGCAAAGCACTGCTCAGCGGGTGCAAAGGCATAAGAAACCATCTCTTCATACCTGTCATATCTGACAGTATCGAACACCCTCGTTGCTTCGTAGACTGATGGCCCCCAGAGGTGTAGTGCCTGGGATCAGCAAGACCTCTGGATCGTGTTCCAGTACAGGAGCAGCATCATGGACGAACTCAAACTCAACCAATTCATGGACAAACTCGTCAACGACATGGGTGGCGCAGCGATGCTCGCCAACGTCATCGTCGGCGAAGAACTCGGGCTGTACCGGGCGATGGCCGACAGCCTGCCGATCAGCCCGGAAAACCTTGCTGCAAAAACCACCTGCAACCCGCGACTGGTCCGCGAATGGCTCAGTGCCCATGTCGCGTCCGGTTATATGGAACACTCCAGCGGCCAGTTTCGTTTGCCGGAAGAACAGGCACTGGCGCTGGCCATAGAGGACTCATCGGTGTACGTCGCAGGTGGCCTGGGCGTCGTTGCGTCGTTTTTCCACGACAAGGACAAACTGGTCAAAGCCATGCGCGGCAATGGCGCCCTGCCCTGGGGCGATCATCATCCGTGCATGTTCAGCGGTACCGAACGGTTCTTCCGCCCCGGCTACAAGGGCCATTTGATTGCCGAATGGCTGCCGGCCCTCGACGGTGTGGTGGCCAAACTTGAATCCGGGGCAAAAGTGGCAGACATCGGCTGCGGACACGGTGCGTCGACGGTGATCATGGCTCAGGCTTTTCCCAACTCGCGGTTTGTCGGATTCGATTACCACGCACCGTCAATCACCGTCGCCAACCAACGTGCTGAAGAAGGAAAAGTCAGCAACCGCGTGCGGTTCTTCCAGGGCACGGCGAAAAGCTATCCCGGCGATGATTATGACCTGATCTGCTATTTCGACTGTCTGCACGATATGGGCGATCCGGTCGGTGCGGCCCGCCATGCGTTCGAGTCGCTGAAGGATGACGGGACGGTGTTGCTGGTCGAGCCGTTTGCCAATGATTCACTCGACGACAACATCACACCGGTCGGACGGTTGTTTTACGCGGCCTCGACGTTTATCTGCACGCCGAATTCGCTGTCCCAGGAAGTCGGCCTTGGACTGGGTGCTCAGGCGGGCGAGGCGCGGCTGCGCAAGGTTTTCACTGATGCAGGTTTTAGCCAGTTTCGTCGGGCGACGCAAACTCCATTCAACCTGATTCTGGAGGCACGCAAGTAACCACTGATGTGTGAAAGCCATTGGGTGAAAAAGTTTTTGTGGCGAGGGAGCTTGCTCCCGCTGGGGCGCGAAGCGGCCCTTCTTGATAATCAAGGATGGGGCTGCTGCGCAGTCCAGCGCGAGCAAGCTCCCTCGCCACAGAGGTAGTGCTAATCTGCGAAGCATCCATGTCCTCTTCGGAGCACTGCCATGCTCGACAGCGCGATCCACCACCACCTCGACATGCTGTCGCAAGCGATGGCCAATGACGATTTTCTGGTGCTGACCGGCGCCGGTATCAGCACGCCTTCCGGCATTCCTGATTACCGCGACAGCGAAGGCGTGCGCCGTGGCCGGCAGCCGATGATGTATCAGGAATTCCTCGCCGCCCCCGAATCACGTCGCCGCTATTGGGCACGGGCGATGCTCGGTTGGCCACGGGTGCGTCAGGCTCGGCCGAATGCGGCTCATGAGGCATTGGCGAGTCTGCAAAGTCACGGGCGGATCAGCGGCTTGATCACCCAGAACGTCGACACCCTGCACGATCAGGCCGGTAGTCAGGATGTCATCGAACTGCATGGCAGCCTGCATCGGGTGTTGTGTCTGGATTGCGGTCAGCGCAGCGAGCGGGATGCGATTCAGCAGTTGATGGAGTCGCAGAATCCGTATCTGGCCGGGGTCGATGCGGTGCAGGCGCCGGATGGCGACACGCTGCTTGATCCGGCATTCGAAGCTCGGTTTCAAACGCCGCGCTGCCCGCATTGCGATGGCGAGCGGATGAAACCGGACGTGGTATTTTTCGGTGAAAACGTGGCTCAGCCCACAGCGGCGCGAGCCATGGCCGCGGCCGAGAGTGCCGGCGGGTTATTGGTGATCGGCTCTTCGTTGATGGCGTACTCGGCGTTTCGCTTGTGCCGGGTGATTGCGGATCGGGGCAAACCCTTGATGGCAATCAACCTGGGCAAGACCCGGGCGGATGATTTACTGAGCCTGAAAATCGAAGCCTCCTGCGAACACTTGTTGCCCCTACTGACCCAACACCTGACCACCTGACCACACAATCCCCTGTAGGAGCTGCCGCAGGCTGCGATCTTTTGACCTTCAGCATTCAGTGTCCGGCCTTGAGGATGTCGAACAACGCCTGCGCCGCTGCCGACAGTTCATTGCCGGGATCGGTCAACACACCAATCGCCCGCTCTACTGCCGGTTCATGCAACGTCAGACAGCGTGCGCCTAACTCGCGCATCTGCTCCGCGCACAACGCCGGCACCGCGCTGACCCCAAGTCCATTGGCGACCATCCGCCCGACCGTCGCCAGTTGATGGCTTTCGAACTCCACCGGCAACTGCATACCCCGCGCCTGCAAGTGTTCCTCCAGCATCACCCGTACCGTGGACGGTCGCTGCAAGGTGATAAACGGCTCCTGCAACAAATCCTGCCAGTCGATATCCGTGCGATTGGCCAGCGGCGAATCCTGCGGCACCACCGCCACAAAGCGGTCCATATACAGCGGGGTAAACGTCAGCGAAGTGTTCTGCATTGGCTCGAACGCCACGCCCAGTTCAACCTGGCGATCACGGACCATTTCCAGCACTTGCTCGTTGATCACGTCGTTGACCGTGACACTGACGTTCGGATAACGCGCCCGAAACGTCTTGAGGATCGGTGGCAACAGGTTGCCGGCAAACGACGGCATCGCCGCCAGCGTCACGCGGCCACGTTGCAGGCTGAAACGCTGGCGCATTTCGTCTTCGGCGTTATCCCAGTCGGCGATCAGGCGGCGGGCCAAGGGCAGTAACGATTCGCCCTCGGGAGTCAGTGCCACGTTGCGTGTGTTGCGGCTGAACAGGCGCCCGCCCAAACCTTCTTCCAGCGCCTTGATGGTCAGGCTGAGCGCCGATTGCGACAGGTGCAGGCGCTCGCAAGCCACGGCAAAACTCAGGCTCTGGGCCACAGCAAGAAAGGCGCGGATCTGTTTAATAGTCATGATCGCTACACTTGTTAAGGTAGGAGCTGCGGCACGCTGCAATCTTTTGATCTTGTTTTTAAAAATCCAAAGTCAAAAGATCGCAGCGTGCCGCAGCTCCTACCGGATCGGGTTGATTGTTGAGTTTTATCTATCAATCAACCTTAAAAATCAACTTAACAAATATATTCAGCGGCGAGACACTCAAACCATTCGGCTAGCCAGCCGCCCGCAAATAATAAAAGAGGTGCATATGGCAGGTTTCGACAAGCGCGTGAGTTCTTACGAGGAAGCCCTGGCCGGGCTTGAAGACGGCATGACCGTGATTGCCGGCGGCTTCGGTCTGTGTGGCATCCCGGAGAACCTGATCGCCGAGATCAAGCGCAAAGGCACCCGTGACCTCACCGTGGTTTCCAACAACTGCGGCGTCGACGGTTTCGGCCTCGGCGTGCTGCTGACCGACCGTCAGATCAGCAAAGTGGTCGCCTCCTATGTCGGCGAAAACAAGTTGTTCGAAGAGCAACTGCTCAAGGGCGAAATCGAAGTCATCCTGACCCCGCAAGGCACCCTCGCCGAGAAAATGCGCGCAGGCGGCGCCGGCATTCCTGCATTCTTTACCGCCACTGGCGTCGGCACTCCAGTTGCCGACGGCAAGGAAGTGCGCGAATTCAACGGTCGTAAATACCTGATGGAAGAATCCATCACCGGTGACTTCGCCATCGTCAAAGGCTGGAAAGCCGACCACTTCGGTAACGTCATCTACCGTCACACCGCCCAGAACTTCAACCCGCTGGCCGCCACCGCAGGCAAGATCACCGTGGTCGAAGTCGAAGAAATCGTCGAACCCGGCGAGCTCGACCCGGCGCATATCCACACCCCGGGTATCTACGTCGACCGGGTCATTTGCGGCACGTTCGAAAAGCGCATCGAACAGCGCACCATCCGCAAATAACTGAAGCTGACGGAGAATAAAAACATGGCACTTTCCCGCGAACAAATGGCTCAGCGCGTCGCCCGCGAAATGCAGGACGGCTACTACGTGAACCTCGGCATCGGCATTCCGACCCTGGTCGCCAACTACATTCCCGAAGGCATGGAAGTCATGCTGCAATCGGAAAACGGCCTGCTCGGCATGGGTCCTTTTCCTACCGAAGAAACCATCGATGCCGACATGATCAACGCCGGCAAACAAACCGTAACCGCACGTATTGGCGCGTCGATTTTCTCCTCGGCCGAATCCTTTGCGATGATCCGTGGCGGCCATGTCGACCTGACTGTGCTGGGTGCGTTTGAAGTGGACATCGAGGGCAACATCGCCTCGTGGATGATTCCGGGCAAACTGGTCAAGGGCATGGGCGGCGCGATGGACCTGGTGGCTGGCGCCGACAACATCATCGTAATCATGACCCACGCGTCCAAGGACGGTGAGTCGAAACTGCTCTCCAAATGCAGCCTGCCGCTGACCGGCGCCGGGTGCATCAAGCGCGTGCTGACCGACCTCGCCTATCTGGAAATCGAAAATGGCGCTTTTGTCCTCAAGGAACGCGCACCTGGCGTCAGCGTCGAGGAAATCGTCGCCAAAACCGCTGGTAAACTGATCGTCCCGGATCACGTACCGGAAATGCAGTTCGCTGCCCAGTGAGGAATTCGAAAATGCAAGACGTCGTAATTGTTGCCGCCACGCGTACCGCGATCGGCAGTTTCCAAGGCTCTCTGGCCAGCGTGTCTGCCGTGGATCTGGGCGCGGCGGTGATCCGCCAGTTGCTGGAACAGACCGGTCTGGACGGTGCGCAGGTTGATGAAGTGATCATGGGCCAGGTCCTCACGGCAGGCGCCGGTCAGAACCCGGCGCGTCAGGCGGCGATCAAGGCCGGTCTGCCGTTCGCCGTGCCGGCCCTGACTCTGAACAAAGTTTGTGGTTCGGGCCTGAAGGCTCTGCATCTGGGCGCGCAAGCGATTCGTTGCGGCGACGCCGAGGTGATCATTGCCGGCGGCCAGGAAAACATGAGCCTGTCCAACTATGTGATGCCGGGCGCACGCACCGGTCTGCGCATGGGCCATGCGCAAATCGTCGACACCATGATCAGCGATGGTCTGTGGGATGCGTTCAACGATTACCACATGGGTATCACTGCGGAGAATCTGGTCGAGAAATACCAGATCACCCGCGAGCAGCAAGACGCCTTCGCCGCCGCTTCGCAACAGAAAGCGGCCGCAGCGATTGAGGCCGGACGTTTTGTCGATGAAATCACGCCGATCCTGATCCCGCAGCGCAAAGGCGATCCGGTGGCGTTCAAGGTCGACGAGCAACCGCGTGGCGATACCACCGCTGCATCGCTGGGCAAACTGCGTCCAGCGTTCAAAAAGGACGGCAGCGTTACGGCTGGCAACGCTTCTTCGCTGAACGACGGCGCTGCTGCGGTGATCCTGATGAGCGCGGAAAAGGCCAAGTCCCTCGGTCTGCCAGTGCTGGCGACCATCGCCGCCTATGCCAACGCCGGTGTTGATCCGGCGATCATGGGCATCGGCCCGGTATCGGCGACCCGTCGCTGCCTGGACAAGGCCGGCTGGTCCATTGAGCAACTGGATCTGATCGAAGCCAACGAAGCCTTCGCCGCGCAATCGCTGGCGGTGGCCAAGGATCTGCAATGGGATCTGGACAAGGTCAACGTCAACGGCGGCGCCATCGCCCTCGGTCACCCGATCGGCGCGTCAGGCTGCCGGGTGCTGGTGACGTTGCTGCATGAAATGATCAAGCGTGATGCGAAAAAAGGTCTGGCGACCTTGTGCATCGGTGGCGGTCAAGGTGTGGCACTGGCGCTGCAACGCGCTTAAGCAAAGAGTTCAACAGGAAGCGGTAGATCCACGACATCTACTGCTTGCTGGCAACAAAAAACCCGGTGCGACTTGCGTTGCACCGGGTTTCTTTTTGCCTGAGTTTTATGTTGTTTCTCAAGGCCCCATCGCTGGCAAGCCAGCTCCCACAGGGGTCGGTGTGTACGCAAAACTTCAAATCACCATCAGTCACTGTGGGAGCTGGCTTGCCAGCGATGAGGCCATTCCAGACGACAACAAACTTTCAGTCACGCCGCCAGTTGCAGAATCAACCAGCTATTGGCGCCACTGATCACCACAAACAACCCCCACGCCAAAACCCGGGTCGGCAGCCGATTCACAAAAGGCCCCATCAACTGCTTGTCGTTGGTCATGCGAATCAACGGATACAGCGCAAACGGCAATTGCAGGCTCAGCACCACCTGACTCATTACCAGCAACTTGCCCACCGCGTTGTCGCCCATCAGCCACACGCCGATGAACGCCGGAATCAGCGCCAGCCCACGGGTGATCAACCGGCGCTGCCAGCAGGGAATCCGCAGGTTCAGATAACCCTCCATGATCACCTGCCCGGCAATGGTCCCGGTGAAGGTCGAACTCTGCCCCGACGCCAGTAATGCCACGCCGAACAACACACTGGCCAGCGCACCGCCGACCAGAGGATCAAGCAAGTGATAGGCGTCCTGAATGTCCACCACATCGGTATGCCCGGATTGGTGAAACGCTGCCGCAGCGAGGATCAGAATCGCCGCGTTGACCAGTAACGCCAGTGCCAGCGAGCCGATGGTGTCGATACGCGCCAACGTCACCGCATCCTGTTTACTGGCCAGGTCCTTGCCGATCATCCGCGTCTGCACGATGGACGTGTGCAGATACAAATTGTGCGGCATCACCGTGGCGCCGAGGATGCCGATGGCCAGATACAACGGCGCGGCATCACTGATCGCCGACAACGACGGTTTGAAACCGGCGAAGACGTCCGGCCAATACGGTTTGATCAGCACCAGTTCGACGAAGAAGCACACGCCAATGGTTGCCACCAACACCAGCATGATCGCCTCAAGTCGGCGGAAACCACGGTTCTGCAGGGCCAGCACCAACAGCGTATCGAATGCCGTCAGCGCAATGCCGAAAGTCAGCGAGCAACCGAGCAGCAAGTGAAACGCCAAGGCGCAGCCGAGGACTTCCGCGAGGTCGGTGGCGATGATCGAGATTTCTGCCAACACCCATTGCAACCGCGCGACCGGGGTGCTGTAGCGTTCGCGGGACAATTGCGCCAGATCGCGCCCAGTGGCGATGCCCAGCCGCGAGCACAGACACTGCACGACCATGCCCGCCAGACTCGCCAGCAACACGACAAACAGCAGGCTGTAGCCGAAACGCGAACCGGCCTCGATGGCAGTCGCCCAGTTGCCCGGGTCCATGTAACCGATCGACACCAGCAAACCGGGTCCGGCGAAACGCAGCATGCGCTTGAAGAACGAGGCACGGGGATCGACTTCGACGCTGCCAGCGACTTCCGGAGGGCAGAACGGTGCGGTGGCGATTTTGGGCAAACTGAATTTCACGCAAACATCCAGAAACAATTCGGAAAGACGCAGCTTAGACGTTTCGCCCGGTGCGGAGTAGACCCCGGCAAACAGATCACGATCTCGTGTAGGAGCTGCGGAACGCTGCGATCTTTTGATCTGGCTTCTAAAAGCTCAAGTCAAAAGATCGCAGCGTTCCGCAGCTCCTACAGGGGTATGTGATCTTCTGTATTCAGGGTTTCACACCGAGTAATTGTTGGCGCAACTCTGGATTGCGGGTTCGCGGATCAAGCCAGATATCGAAAAACGCCCGGGCAAACTGTGGATCGTCAATTTCATGCTGCAATTGCTGCCCGACAAAAAACCGTGCGCCCTGCCCCGGCAGATACACGCCGGTGATGCGCGTGCCGGCCTGCACATCGACGAACGATTGCTGCATCTGCGTCTGCCACCCGGCCAGTTGCGCCGGGCTGATGGACGCGCCGGACATGCGTTTGATTTCATCGATGCTGGCCTTGACCAGATCATCGCGGGAAACATTGCGCCGATAGATAAGCTCCAGCGCGAAAGGCTGCCCGTCGGCCAATGGTCGCGCAGCACTCCACATCCGGGCGTTGTACACATCGAAACCGAACACGCTGAAATCACCCGTACCGATAATCTGCGCACCGGGCACCGCGTCCTGCCAGTTGGCCCAGGTCGGCGTCAGCAACAAGGCCCACAAGCCGATCCCGCAGCACCCACGCATCACATTTAGTGTTCTGCTCATCGCGGCATCGACTCCGGTAAATCCTGATAGTCAGAGCATAGCCGCGGATATGACTCAGCACTTTGTATACAAAACTTGTAGATCAATGCAGCAATCCACTATGACCAATGCTACCTTGGCCGCTCCTCACCCCGACGGAGATACCCCGCGTGCTGATCCTCAAACTGCTGCTGATTCCCGGTTTTCTGCTGCTGATTTCGCTGGCAGGCAAACGCTGGGGGCCGAGCGTGGCCGGGTGGCTGTCGGGATTGCCAGTGGTGGTCGGGCCGATTCTGTTTTTCCTCGCGATTGAACAGGGGCCGCAGTTTGCTGCGCAATCGGCTGTCGCGGCGTTGTC
Source organism: Pseudomonas sp. NPDC087346 (assembly GCF_044744235.1). NCBI lineage: Bacteria > Pseudomonadati > Pseudomonadota > Gammaproteobacteria > Pseudomonadales > Pseudomonadaceae > Pseudomonas > Pseudomonas sp. NPDC087346. Next base: position 27,700 of record NZ_JBIUXX010000005.1, on the reverse strand, counting down.
GGCGATGTTCGCGATGATTGCGTTCTGCGTGACCTACGCGCGGGTCGCGCAACGAGCGAATTGGCCGTGGGCGCTGACGATTTCGCTGGCGGTGTGGGCATCGCTGGCGCTGATCCTGTCGCTGATTCCGCCATCTCTGGGCTTTTCCCTCGCCGCAGCCGCCACTGCCCTGCTCGCCGCGCCGTATCTGTTTCCCAGCGTGCAACCGGTGCTCAAAGGCCCGGTGCCGAAATCCGACAAACTGATCTGGCGGATGATCGCCGGCGCGGTGCTGACGCTGGTGGTGACCATGCTCGCCAGCACCGTCGGCGAACGCTGGAGCGGTTTGCTCGCGGTATTCCCGGTGCTCGGCAGCGTGATGGCGGTGTTTTCCCAGCAGACTCGCGGCCCGGCCTTTACCGCTGCACTATTGCGCGCGACGGCGACCGGGATGTATTCGTTTTCGGCGTTTTGTCTGGTCTCGGCGCTGACCTTGCCAAGTCTGGGTCTGAGCGGGTTTGCTCTCGGGGTGGCGGTGTCCGTGGCGATGCTTGGCGTCACCCGCAAGTTGCTGGCCAAACCGGCTGCGGCAGAACGCCCACAAACTCAGGGCTGAGGTAGGCTCCCTCACTACAAAAATCCAGCCATGTTCAGACGAGTCGCGCTGGAGTGCCGAGGCACTGCGTGGGATGATCGCCCGCCTAGCGCGACCATCCACCGGAGATTCGAATGTCATTGCTCAGCAAGAAAGCTGTCGTCCTGTTGCTGGCGGCGGTTGCCGGCCTCGGCGCCATCAACGCTCAGGCTGCCAAGGCCAAGGAAAAAGTCAGCAGCGAGAAAGTCTCGATGCTCGACGGCAAGTTCACCTTTGTCCTGCCAAAAGGCTTCACCGCCAATCCGCTGCCGGCCAGTCCGACCGGCGCCACGGGCACGCTGTACAGCAACGAAGACACCAAAACCGTGGTCATCGCCGCGCAAAACACCATTCCCCAGGGCAATAACGTCAAGGACAACGACGGTGAGTTCCTTGATGGCAGCGTGTCGAGTTTCATCGAAGACCAGCGCAAGGCGCTGCCGGACTTCAACAAACTCAGCGAAAAAAGCCTGACGCAGAAAGGCTCGGGCCTCGGTCTGCGCCAGGTCGACAGCACCGCCACTCAGGGCGGTGGTCAGACGCTCAACACCACGCTGCTGGCCGGTTCCGGCACGCACATGGCGCTGGTGCAGGTGATTTCCCGGGCCAGCGACAAGGCTGGCCACGATGCGTTGGTTAAAGCCATCCTCAAGGAAAAGTGATCCTCAGGGATTGAGCTGCTGCAACCAGCCGTTCAAGTCCCGCAGTTCGGCCGCGCTGATGCTGTGGCCGACGCCGGGATAGGCATGAAACTGCGGTTTGTATGAGAGCTTTTTCAACAGCTCATCGGCCGCAGTGCCATCCTTGTAAGGCACGCGGTCATCAGCAGTGCCGTGGCCGATGAAGATGCTCACCGGCAGCGGTTGTTGCTGTGATTTGAGTTCTGCTTTGAGCACCGGCAACACCCGCCCGCTCAACGCGGCGAAACCGCCGACCACCACGGGCTCACGCAGTCCAACCTCGTAAGTCATCATCGCGCCCTGGCTGAAACCGATCAGGTACACCTTGCCCGGGTCGGCGTGATATTTCTTTGCCGCCTGCGCGATAAAGTCCCGCAGTTTCTGGCCACTGTCCTTCAGATCATCGGTCTCGCCGTTGTAGGCACCTTCGCCTTTTTTGCGAAACCATTGATAACGTCCTTCACCCAACGCCAACGGTGCCTGCACCGAAAGGTAGTTGTACTGGGCCGGCAGCTGAAATTTCATACCGATCAGATCGGCTTCGTTACTGCCGTAGCCATGCAGGAAGATCACCAGCGGATGCGCCTCGGCATCAGGGTGAACCTGCGCGAGGTACTTGAGCGGCAGATCGTTTTGCAGATTGGTTTGAGCATGGACGGCGGTGGACGCCAGGAGGGTCAACAGAGCAAACACCTTCAACATAAAGCCTTCCTTCACTGGGTGCAGGGTTCGGTAGTGAGCCTAACAGCCTATGCCAGACATCCCAATATTGTGGCGCTGCGAATGGCGCCATCGCTGGCAAGCCAGCTCCCACAGGATTTGTGTCGAAGAAAATCCCTGTGAATCACATCAATCACTGTGGGAGCCTAACAGCCTATGCCAGACATCCAAATATCGTGGCGCTGCGAATGCCGCCATCGCTGGCAAGCCAGCTCCCACAGGATTTGTGTTGAAGCAAATCCCTGTGAATCACATCAATCACTGTGGGAGCTGGCCTGCCAGCGATGAGGCCGGCAAATCCTGCGAAAACTTGTCAGTCGTTGATAAGTTTGCCCACCCGGATCGGCTCCCGGCCGGCGACTTTCGCCTGCCAGATACCCGGCTGGGTGTAGCGCCCACGGTCGATGGCGAACAGCACACCGCTGGTGCCGGCACGCACAGTGCTTACCCGATCATTCAGCGGGTCGACCACTTCAAACAGTGCATCACCGCGCTCGACCCACTCACCGGCATTGCGCAGAAAACTCACCACGCCATGGTGTGGCGCGAACAGATATTCGGTGCCTTCAAACGGCATGCCTTCACAGCATTCCTCTGGCGCCGCTGGCCATTCACCGCTGATGAACCCCTGCTCGGCGAGGAAGCCCAGAATCGCCTCGCAATTGGCCTGAGCCTGCTCGACCCGGGTGTCGCCCATGCTGCCCAGCTCCAGAGTCGTCGCCAGGTTGGCTGGAGGAATCGCTGCACTCGGGAATGCCCGGGCCAGACGCAGCCAGGGCGAGGAACAGGATTCGTCAAACGAACTGCCACCAGAGTCTTCACACAGCAACGCAACGCCTGCCTGTAAACGGGCGGCCAGCGACTGCCAGCGCGGCCAGTGCTGCGGCAATGCGTAAATGTGAATCGCCGCGTCGAAATCGCAATGCAGGTCGAGGGTGATGTCGGCATCGCAGGCATGCCGCAGCAATAACCGGTGCAATGCTTGCAGTTGCGAGGCCGGCGCCGGCAGATCGTCGAGTACCTGGCCCATGGTCTGGCGGATCAGCGCGATGTTGGCTTCGGCATCAGCGCCCAGACGCTCGCCGATCAGCGCCGCCACTGGAGCGCTGAGTTCGACGAATGAGCGATTGAAATTCTGCCCGCTGCCCAGTTCGAAACGGCCCATGTGGCTGCCTTGCAGATGCTGGTCGAGCCCGATCGGGTTGGCCACCGGCACCAGTTCGATCACACCTTGCAAACGGCCTTGTTGCTCAAGTTCGGCGAGGCGTTTTTTCAGTTCCCACGCGGTGCGCATGCCCGGCAGTTCATCGGCGTGCAGGCTGGCCTGGATGTAAACCTTGCGCGGACCGGCGCCGTAACGGAACACGCTGAGCGAGCGTTCGCTGCCCAGATGACTCCAGGGCAGAAGATGATCAATGCGTTGCATGGGAAGACTCCTGAATAATGGATCACTAAGATCCCCTGTAGGAGTGAGCCTGCTCGCGATAGCGTTGTATCAGTCAACTAAAACGTTGAATGTTCAACCGCTATCGCGAGCAGGCTCACTCCTACAAGGTTCTCATCACAATTAGGGCACAAAAAAAGTGGCCTCCGCATCAGCGGGGCCACTTTTTTCTACGGCGTATTAATGGCCGTACACATCAAAGTCGAAGTACTTGTCCTGGACTTTTTTGTACTCGCCATTGGCGCGGATTTCGGTGATGGCTTTGTTGAATTTCTCAGCCAGCTCGGTATCGCCCTTGCGCACGGCGATGCCAGCACCGCCGCCGAAGTACTTGGCGTCTTCATAGGTCGGACCCACGAACTCGAAACCTTTACCGGCGTCGGTTTTCAGGAAACCGTCGCTCAGGTTGACCGAGTCGGCCAGCATGGCGTCGAGACGACCGGAAGTCATGTCGAGGTTGGCTTCCTGTTGCGAGCCGTAACGCACCAGGTTGATACCGGCCGGAACCAGCACTTCGGTAGCGAAACGGTCGTGGGTACTGGCACGCAGCACGCCGACTTTCTTGCCTTTGAGCTCGACCAGCGGGTCTTTGACACCCGAGCCTTCCTTCATCACGAAGCGCGCCGGGGTGTGGTAGTACTTGATGGTGAAATCGACGTTCTTCTTGCGGTCATCAGTGATGGTCATCGACGACAGAATTGCGTCGATCTTCTTCACTTTGAGTGCCGGGATCAGGCCGTCGAATTCCTGCTCGACCCAGGTACATTTGACTTTCATCTGCTCACACAGCGCATCACCGATGTCCACGTCAAACCCGGTGAGTTTGCCGTCAGGGGTTTTCATCGAGAATGGCGGGTACCCGGCTTCGATCCCGATACGGATCGGCTTGGCGTCTTCAGCCACAGCGGTCAGGGACAACATCGACAGTGCCAGGGCACCAAACATCACTAGCTTCTTCATTTATTACTCCTGTGTGCGGAGGCTTTTATTGGCAGCTTTCGATTCAGCGTTCGGTCATGGCTTTTTACAGGCAAATACCGAAGTGGCCGGCAGTCTATGGCGGCTCGCACAGGGTAAATTATTCAGAAGCGACAAATACTTACAGAAAAGTGGCGCACGTATTGACCGTGATCAACGCGTGCGCCACGACGGTGCAAGGGCTGTAGGACAAGTCATCAAACAGCACACAAATCCCCTGTAGGAGCTGCCGAAGGCTGCGATCTTTTGATCTTGTTTTAGTGAAGCAAAGTCAAAAGATCGCAGCGTACCGCAGCTCCTACCGGGAGTTATGTCAGCAGGCGCAGTTGATGGGTGTCGGGGTAGTTAGAGGTTTGTCCAGCGAGAAGCCTTCATCGAGCCAACCGGTCACGCCGCCGATCATCTCTTTGACTGGATAACCCAGCGCCGCCAGTTTTACCGCAGCCTTGTTTGCGCCGTTGCAGTGTGGTCCGGCGCAATAAACCACGAACAATGTGGTTTTCGCATACTCCGCCAACCCTGCCGCCGTCATCAATCGCCCCGGAATATTGATCGCACCCGGCACATGTCCGCGCTCGAACGCCAACGGACCGCGCACATCGACCAGAACAAAATCGACCGTGCCAGACTCCTGGCTGCTGAAGACGTCGGAACAATCGGTTTCGAAGGTCAGACGGTTGCTGAAATGCATCAGGGCAATGGCCGACGGGGCGGCAGGAATTTCGCGAACCAGACTGGTCATTGGGTATTACTCCTACATCTGAAGGGGTGTGAACAGACTTTATCGGGCGAACGGTTAGCGCTACAGTGGCGCACAAGACGCTCACCGGGAATTTTCCGCCAAATGCCTGATTCACCTGGATTGGTCGTTATCCTGGCCTACGACGGCCTCTGCACTTTCGAATTCGGCATCGCCGTGGAGATCTTCGGCCTGGCCCGGCCGGAGTTCGATTTCCCTTGGTACGAGCATCGCATCGCTGCGGTCGATCAAGGCCCGATGCGCGCCATGGGCGGAATTCAGGTGCTGGCCGACGGCGGTCTGGAACTGTTGGCAGAAGCGCGCACCATCATCATTCCCGGTTGGCGCGACCGTCAGGCCGAGGTGCCGCAGGCGTTGCTCGTTGCACTGCGCGCCGCTCACGACCGAGGCGCGAGGCTGTTATCGATTTGTTCAGGGGTGTTTGTGCTGGCGGCCAGTGGCCTGCTCGACGGCCACGGCGCGACTACGCACTGGCGCTACGCTTCGGAACTGGCCGAACGCTTCCCGGCGATTGCGGTTGATCCGGATGTGCTTTACGTCGATTCCGGCCAGTTGATCACCTCGGCCGGCAGCGCTGCCGGGATCGACGCCTGCCTGCATCTGGTGGCGCGAGACTTCGGCACGCAGGTCGCCAACTCGGTGGCACGCCGACTGGTGATGTCGCCGCAGCGCACTGGCGGTCAGGCGCAGTTCATTCCGACACCGGTCAGCCCGACACCGCGCAGCGATCTGTCACGGGTGATGCAATGGGCTCGCGAACGCTTGCATGAGCCGCTTGAAGTGCGTGATCTGGCCAGCGAAGCCGCGATGAGCGAGCGGACTTTCTTGCGGCGTTTCACCGAGGCCAGCGGCCAGTCGCCCAAGGCGTGGCTGCAGCAACAACGTCTGGCTCGGGCTCGTGAGTTGCTGGAAAGCACTCACCTGAACACCGAGCAGATTGCTCAGCGTTGCGGGTATCGCTCGGTGGAAAGTTTTCGCGTGGCGTTTCGCAGTGTGGTGGGGTTGCCGCCGTCGGTGTATCGGGAGCGGTTTGGGCGTGGAGTCAGGGCGATTTCTTGAGGTGTCCGGGCGGGCCCCATCGCGGGAAAGCCCGCTCCCACAGGGATTAATGTGGTTCACAAATTCCGCAATCACCACCGAACCCTGTGGGAGCCGGGCTTGCCCGCGATGGGGCCCGCCCAGACACCCACGATCTAGGGCTTGCGCAACAGATAGGTATCCATAATCCACCCATGCTCCAGCCGCGCCGCCTTGCGCACCCGCTCGATCTCGTCCGCGACATCCTTGAGCTTGCCGCTAATCAAAATCTCATCCGCCGTGCCCAGGTAGGCGCCCCAGTAAATCTGCGTCTCCTGATCAGCCACCCGATGGTAGGAGTCTTCGGCGTCGAGCATCACCACCAGACTGTCGGTATCACTCACCTGCCCCGCCGCCAATCGCCGGCCGGTGGTGATTTCAATCGAGCGGCCGATGGTATTCAACGGCACCTTGTGTTGCGCCGCCAGCGCCTGAACGCTGGTAATACCGGGGATCACCTCGAACTCGAAGGCGCAGCGACCGGACGCGAGAATCTCCTGAAGAATACGCACCGTGCTGTCGTACAACGCCGGGTCGCCCCACACCAGGAAACCGCCGCACTGGCCGTCAGCCAATTCGTCATTGATCAGCCGTTCGAAGGTCTGTTGCTTGGCGCGATTCAAATCATCGATGCTGGCGGTGTAGTCCACGTCGCCACGCTCGCGCTCCGGGCTGTGGGCTTCGGCGAAGCGATACGCAGGATCAGTGATGTAGCGCTCGCAGATTTCGCGGCGCAGATCGATCAGTTTGTCTTTGCTCTGGCCCTTGTCCATCAGAAAGAACACATCGACCACGTTCAGAGCCTTCACCGCTTGCATCGTGATGTAGTCCGGATTGCCGGCGCCGATGCCGATCACCATGAGTTTCTTCATCAGCACGCTCCTTCCACGTCAATACCGGGCAAGCGTAGACGCCAGATGCCGTTGAATCGTAAATCGACTGCCGCCAATGGCTCGATATCGATAGCATTCGGGGCTGTACCCTGAACGATCTGCATCAATGCCGCACGGATCACGAACGGATGAGTGATTGCCACAACATGCCCCGGTGTTCCTTGCAGACTGAGCAGCCAGGCCTGGACGCGTGCGCCCAATTGCGCCATCGACTCACCGCCATGCGGGACCGCGTGCGGATCGCTGATCCAGGCCTGTAATGCGTCGGCCTCCATCTGTTGCAAATCCTTGATCGACTGACCGTGCCAGCGCCCCCAATCGCAATCGCGCAACGCTTGATCAATCTGCGGCTGAACGCCGAACCACCCAGCGGTTTGTTGTGTGCGTAATTCAGGGCCGCATAACAGACGCGATGCGGAAGCGAATCGCATAGCCAGTGTGTCGGAGGTGTACTGCGAATTTTCAACAGGTTCGTTCGTAGGAAAACTCGCCAATTTCTGTGCGACGGTTCGAGCATGGCAAATCAAAGTCAAACGGGTGCTTTGCACAATAAATCACTCGATCCGAGGTCAGGAAAATTGCTGGAAGAGCCCAGTCTGTTGGCAATTGTGCCGTAAACCGGGCGCTTCAGGGCAGATCGTTGAAAAGTCAGCCACCTGCCTAGCAGGTGAAAAACGGCAATGTCTGACACACCTATGGGCAATGGACTACAAGCCCAATAGACATCTATGTAGCCCTTGTTACACAGGCATCTCACAGTATTTGGAAGCTGAATCGTGCCCACTAAAAATTCACTAGACATGTAGCGTGAGTTACATAAATACTGTTTTAACGGATTATGAAACGAATTCAACATCCCCATCCAGCAGGAGCCCGGATGCCCCCTCTTAGAGACCTGATCACCGATCCCGGCCTGGAACTGACGCCGTCAGAGCGCAAAGTGATTCGCGCCTTGCTCGACCAGTATCCTCGCAATGGCCTGGGCCCGATGTCGCGTCTGGCCGAGCATGCCGGCGTCAGCGATCCGACCATTGTGCGTCTGGTGAAAAAACTCGGGTTTGGCGGTTACGCCGAATTCCAGGATGCGCTGCTCAGTGACATGGACCATCGCCTGCGCTCGCCGCGCACCTTGCTGCAACCGCGCTCGAACCTGAACAAGGATGACGCCTGGAGCCATTACCTGGCCGACAGTCATCGCCTGCTGGTGGAAACCCAAGCCCTGACCCAGCCTGAAGACGTGCGGATTCTGGTGGACTGGCTGCTCGATGTGCGGCATCAGGTGTATTGCTTCGGCGGCCGTTTCAGCAGCCTGATGGCCAACTATCTGCTCAATCACCTGCGCCTGCTGCGTCCCGGTTGCTTTGCGCTGGAAGACAACGCGCAACTGCCTGATCGGCTGTTCGACCTGCAGCGTCAGGACGTGGTTTTGCTGTTCGACTATCGCCGCTATCAGACCCAGGCCCTGCGCGTTGCCAGCGCCGCCAAGAAAAACAACGCACGGGTGGTGCTGTTCACTGACATCTATGCCTCGCCGCTGCGTGAAATGGCCGACCTGATCATCAGCGCCCCGGTGGAATCGGCCTCGCCGTTCGACACCATGGTCCCGGCGCTGGCTCAAGTTGAAGCGCTGATTGCCTGCCTGACCCTGCGCAGCCCGGATCTGGCCGATCGCCTTGAAGGCATCGACGCCCTGCGCAACGATTTCGCGACTCACTTGCTGGAGGAAAAATAAGGATGTTCAGCCTTCCCCACCGCTCGCCGCGGGACTTGCCGTTTGTCACCGATCACACCGCCCTGTTGCTGGTGGACATGCAGCGCGCCTGGCTCGAACCCCAGTTCGATCCACACCTCAGCGGTCCGGACGCCGAGTATTTCCTGACCCGCGCCCATATGCAGGTGGTGCCCAATCAACGCCGGTTGCTCAGTGCCTTTCGCGAAGCGCGGCAGAATGTGCTGCACACGATTATTGAAAGCCTGACAGCCGATGGTCGCGACCGCTCGCTGGACCACAAACTGTCGGACATGCACCTGCCCAAGGGCTGCGAACAGGCACGGATCATTGAAGACCTGACCCCGGTAGAAAACGAAATTGTCCTGCCGAAGACCTCTTCAGGGGTCTTCAACTCGACCAATATCGATTACGTGCTGCGCAATCTGCAAACCCGGCACCTGATCATCGCCGGCATCGTCACCGATCAATGCGTCGACATGGCCGTGCGTGACGCCGCCGACCGTGGTTATCTGGTCACCCTGGTGGAGGACGCCTGCGCCACTTATAGCGCCGAACGTCATCACGCCTGTCTGAACGCAATCAAGGGTTATTGCTGGATCACTGACACTCAGACCGTGCTTGGCCGCTTGCAGGAGATGCGGCCATGAGCGAACGCCTGACGCCGCTACCGATGACCACCATCGTCACCACTGATCTGATCGGCATCACCCGTGGCCGCTCGTTTCCGACCGATGAGCTGGAACATTATCTGGCGGCCGGCTGCGGCTGGGTACCGGCCAACAGCGCGTTGACGCCGCAAGACGTCATCGCCTCGACCAACCCGTGGGGCGCCTACGGTGATTTACGCCTGATCCCCGATCTGGCGAGTCGCGTGACCGTCAGCAACGGCCCGGATGCCGAAGCGTCGGCGCTGGACTTCATTCACGGTGACATCCGCGAGACCGATGGTCGAGCGTGGGGCGCTTGCCCGCGTACGCTGTTGAGCGATGAAGTCGAGCGTTATCGCGATGAGCTGGGCTTGCAGGTCAACGCTGCGTTCGAACACGAATTCAACCTGCACGCCGGATTTGCCGAACACCTGGCGTTTTCGCTGGAAGCCCAGCGTCAAGGCGCAAGTTTTGGTGGCTGGCTGCTCAGCGCCCTGCGCGCTGGCGGCGTCGAGCCGGAGATGTTCCTGCCGGAATACGGCAAGCACCAATACGAAATCACCTGCCGCCCGACACTGGGCGTGGCAGCGGCGGATCGTGCGGTAAACGTGCGTGAGATCACCCGTGAAATTGCCCGTCAGATGGGACTCGACCTGAGTTTCGCGCCGAAAACTGCAGCGGATGCGGTGTGCAACGGCGTGCACCTGCACGTCAGCCTGCTGGATCTGGCTGGTCAACCGATGCTGTATGACGCTGGCACCAGCAATGGTCTGTCGAGCCTCGGCCAGCATTGGGCGGCGGGCGTCCTGCATTACTTGCCAGCGTTGTGTGCGTTCACCGCGCCGACGCCGGTTTCGTACGAACGCTTGCAGCCGCATCACTGGAGCGCGTCCTACGCCTGCCTAGGGCAACAAAACCGTGAGGCAGCGCTGCGCATCTGCCCGACCGTGACGCTGAGCGGCAAATCGGTGGCGGCGCAATACAACTTGGAATTCCGCGCCATGGACGCCACCGCCTCGCCGCACCTGGCGATGGCCGCGCTGCTGATCGCCGGACGGCTGGGGATCGAACAGCGTCTGGCGCTGAATGCAATTACCGATGAGATCCCCGATTCACTCAACAACGAGCAACGCAAGGACCGGGGCATCGTTGCCCTGCCCGCCTCGCTGGCCCAGGCACTGGATTGCCTGCGCCGCAGCGCTGCGCTGAATGAAGCGCTGCCGAGTGCGTTACTCGACACTTACTACGCCCTTAAAACCGAGGAACTGGCGCTGACGGAACAGCTCTCGCCCGCCGACCTTTGTGAGCACTATGCACGCCTGTACTGAATCCGCCGAGCTTGGGTTGTACACCCGACCGGTCTACAACTTGAGCCGAGCAGACTCGACGCACCCAGTGATTCTGGTGTGCGAGCACGCCAGCCGTTACATCCCCGAAGCCCTGAACAATCTGGGCCTGGATGATGCCGCCGCCCGCGAGCATATTGCCTGGGACATCGGTGCGTTGGAGCTGGCTGAGCAGTTGTCCGAGAAACTTGGCGCAACATTGTTAAGTGCCAACTACTCGCGCCTGCTGATCGACCTCAATCGCCCTCGGCACGCCCCTGACAGCATTCCGCCGCAGAGCGAGATTTATCAGGTGCCAGGCAATCGCGAGCTGGACGAAGCCACTCGCGAATATCGTCGCCAAAGTTTGTTCAAACCGTTTCACACGCGCTTGCAGACGCTCATCGATGAGCGTATCGCCCAAGGCCTGCCGGTGCGTGTGGTGGGGATTCACAGTTTCACCCCGGTGTATTACGGCCAGCCGCGCACCCTGGAAATTGGCGTGTTATTCGGCCAGTCCAAAGATTATGCTCAACGCCTGCTCGAGGGTCTCGGCGAGCATTCGCTGAACGCAGCAGGAAACCAGCCATACAAGATTGACCCACTGGGCGACATGACCGTGCCGGTGCATGGCGATGCCCGGGGTCTGGAGTCGGTGCTGATCGAGGTGCGCAATGATCTGCTGCGCAGCCCCGACGCGGTATCGCGCTGGGCCGAGCGTCTCGCGCCGCTGCTTTAAACACTGTTCTGAAAAATGCTCTGACGATTCATGAAGCTGTAAACGATGGACCGACATAACAACTAAAACGATAGACAGGCTGACAAGGAGTTGCGCTTCATGGAAATTGAAGAGTTCGGCTACAAGCAAGAGTTGAAACGTAGCCTCACGCTCACCGATCTGGTGGTGTACGGGATGATCTTCATGATCCCCATCGCACCGTTCGGCGTGTACGGCTACGTCAATGCCGAGGCACCGGGGATGGTGCCGCTGGCGTACATCATCGGCATGGTCGCGATGCTGTTCACCGCATTGAGCTACGGCAGCATGGCCAAGGCTTTCCCGATAGCAGGTTCGGTGTATTCCTATGCGCAGCGCGGCCTGAACCAACACGTTGGTTTCATCGCCGGCTGGCTGATGTTGCTCGACTATCTGTTGATTCCACCGCTGCTCTACGTCTATGCGGCGATGGCACTTAACCACTTGTACCCGGACATTCCGAAAGTCGGATTCATCCTGGCGTTTTTGGTCAGCGCGACCTTCGTCAACCTGCGCGGCATCACCTTCACCGCACGGATGAACATCGTCTTCCTGCTGGCGCAACTGGTGGTGCTGGGGATCTTCCTGTTCTACGCCTGGACTGCCCTGCACAACGGCGGCGGTAACGGCGAACTGACCCTGGCGCCGCTGTATCACCCGGAAAATTTCAACTTCGCGCTGCTGATGCAAGCGGTGTCGATTGCGGTGTTGTCGTTCCTCGGCTTCGATGCGATTTCGACACTTGCCGAAGAGATCAAGGGCGACCCGGGCCGCAGCGTCGGCAAAGCGGCGCTGATCACCCTGGTGGTGATGGGGGTGATTTTTGTCGTGCAGACCTGGATCGCCACCGATCTGGCGGCGGGCCTGGGCTTCAAGTCGGCAGACACCGCGTTCTATGAAGTTGCCGAAATCGCTGGCGGCAGCTGGCTGGCAACGCTGACTGCCGTGGCTACGGCACTGGCCTGGGGCGTCGCGGTGGCGATCACCTCGCAAGCCGCAGTATCGCGCCTGCTGTTCGGCATGGCCCGTGACGGCAAGCTGCCGAAAGTGCTGGCCAAGGTGCATCCGAAACACAACACACCGTACCTGAGCATTTATCTGGTAGCCGTGCTGTCGCTGGTGATCTGCTACCTGTTCATCGACTCGGTCGACACCCTGACTTCACTGGTCAACTTCGGCGCGCTCAGCGGTTTCATGCTGCTGCACCTGACAGTCATCAACTACTACTGGCGTCGGCAGAAGTCCGGCCAGGTGATCCGTCACCTGATCTGCCCGGTGATCGGCTTCATCATCGTCGCGGCCATCATGTACAACATGGGCGTCGAAGCACAGAAACTCGGCCTGATCTGGATCGCACTGGGCCTGGTTTACCTGTTCTTCCTGAACAAGCTCGGCGCCAGCACCGCGCTGCCTGACCCGAGCAATGGCTGACAAGAAAAAGGGCGGCGTCTGACAACAAATCAGGCGACCGCCGCTTTAAAGCGTGGAACCAGACAGTGATAGTCAGGTTCGGCGGATTCGCCGAACCCTTTGATACAGGAGTGCATCCATGCTGGTCTTACGCCCAGTCGAGCTAACCGACCTGCCTCAGTTGCAGCAACTGGCCCGCGACAGCCTGGTGGGAGTGACATCCCTGCCGGACGACAGCGAGCACCTGCGGGCAAAAATTGCTGCCTCCTGCGCATCATTTGCTACCCCGGCGCTGGCTCAGGGCCCGGAAAATTACTTTTTCGTACTCGAAGACACCGAACAGCAACGCCTGCTCGGCTGCTCGGAAATTCTCGCCACTGCCGGCTACAAAGAACCGTTCTACAGCTTGCGCAACCGGCACTTCACCAGTGCCTCGCGCGAGCTGAACATCGAACACGGCGTGCCGGCGCTGTCGTTGTGCCACGACCTCAGCGGCCACACGCTGTTGCGCGGGTTTCACATCGACGCCGCACTGACACGAACCCCGTTTGCCGAATTGCTCTCACGGGCGCGCCTGCTGTTCATCGCCGCCCATGCACCGCGTTTTTCCGATGCGGTGATCACCGAAATCGTCGGCTACAGCGACGAGGACGGTCATTCGCCATTTTGGGATGCACTGGGCAAGCACTTCTTCGACCTGCCTTATGTTGAAGCCGAGCGCCTGTGTGGGCTGCAAAGCCGCACGTTTCTCGCTGAACTGATGCCGCAATACCCGATTTATGTACCGATGCTGTCCCAGGCAGCTCAGGACTGCATTGGCCGCATCCACCCGGATGGCCAGGAAGCGTTCGACATCCTGGAACGCGAAGGCTTTGAAACCAACAGCTACATCGACCTGTTCGACGCCGGCCCGACGCTGTATGCACGCACTGCCAATATCCGTTCGATTGCCCGGAGCCAAACGGCGGTCGCTCAGCAGCGCACGTTGATCGATGCCCGTGGCCGCTATTTGTTGAGCAACGACGAATTACAGGGTTTCCGCGCGATCATCGCCGAACTGGATTACCAACCCGGGCAACCGCTGACCCTCACCCCGTCCATGTGTGCCGCGCTGAACGTGACTGCGGGCAGCCCGATTCGGCTGATTGCTCTGTGAACCGTGCCGAAGGAGTTACCGCATGATCGTCCGTCCGGTCAAAGTCAGTGATCTGCCTGCGCTGATGAACCTGGTACAACAAGCCGGCCCGGGGTTCACTACTCTTCCGGCCAACGAAGAACGCCTGGCCCATCGGGTGCGCTGGGCACAGCGTGCTTTCGCCGAGCAGATCGAACGTGCCGATGCCGATTACCTGTTTGTACTCGAAGACGATGACCTGCGCGTGGTGGGTGTCAGCGCCATGTCCGGGGCCGTCGGCCTGCGTGAGCCGTGGTACAACTATCGCGTCGGGCTGACCGTCAGTTCGGCGCCGGATCTCGGCATTTCACGGCAAATTCCGACGCTTTTTCTGAATAACGAACTCACCGGACAATCCGAGCTTTGCTCGCTGTTCCTGCACCCGGATCAAAGGCATGGCAGCAATGGCCGACTGCTGTCGCTTGGGCGTCTGCTGTTCGTCGCCGAGTTCCCGCAGTTGTTCGGCGACCGGATGATCGCCGAATTGCGCGGCAGTGCCGATGCTCAGGGCTGCTCGCCGTTCTGGGACAGTCTGGGCCGGCACTTCTTCAAAATGGATTTCAGCCACGCCGACCACTTGTCCGGGCTAGGCAACAAATCGTTCATCGCTGAACTGATGCCGCGCCAACCGCTGTACACCTGCATGCTGACCGAACAGGCACAAGCGGTGATCGGGCAACCGCATCCCAATACCGAGCCGGCGCTGAAAATCCTCCGCGAGGAGGGTTTTGTACATAAGGGCTACATCGATATCTTCGATGGCGGGCCGGTCATCGAGGCCTCGATTCCGAACATCCGCACCGTGCGTGACAGCCTGGCGCTGACCCTGAGCATCGGCACGCCGGATGATCAGGCGCCGCTATGGCTGATCCACAACCGACGGCTGGAAAACTGCCGAATCACCGTGGCGCCGGCCCGCCGGGTAGGCAACAGTCTGGTGGTCGACCGCCTCACCGCCAAGCGCTTGCAACTGCAACCGGGCAACTCGGTGCGGGCGGTGTTGTTGCCCAATCAGCAACAGCATGCCGTGGCGGCCTAAACCGCCGCTCTCTCGCCACAGGGAGGATTTCAGTCTCCTCCAGTTGGCACCGTCAGAAAATTCGTCATGATCCTTGACCCATTCGCGTGATAGCCTTTTCATTCTTCGGCGTTGACACATTTGCTCAAGCCTTTCCATTCCTTTGTATTGGTGGAACTCGTATGACCAGGCTTTCCCATCAAGATTTGCGCCGTAACTTCCGTCAACTGCTGGCATCCGACACCTGCTACCACACGGCCTCGGTGTTCGACCCGATGTCCGCGCGCATCGCCGCTGACCTGGGTTTTGAAGTAGGGATTCTCGGTGGCTCGGTAGCCTCGTTGCAGGTACTCGGCGCCCCCGACTTTGCCTTGATCACCCTTAGCGAATTCGCCGAGCAGGCCACGCGCATTGGCCGCGTCGCCCAGTTGCCGTTCATTGCTGATGCCGACCACGGCTACGGCAACGCGCTCAATGTGATGCGCACCATCGTCGAACTGGAGCGCGCCGGTGTCGCCGCGCTGACCATCGAAGATACGCTGCTGCCGGCACAATTTGGTCGTAAGTCCACGGACTTGATCACCGTCGCTGAAGGCGTCGGCAAGATCCGCGCAGCACTCGAAGCCCGGGTCGATACGGAAATGGCGATCATCGCCCGTACCAACGCCGGCATCCTGCCCGTGCAGGAAATCATCAGCCGCACCAAGCAATATCAACAGGCCGGTGCCGATGGCATCTGCATGGTCGGGGTACAAGACTTCAACCACCTCGAACAGATCGCCGAACACCTGACTGTGCCGCTGATGCTGGTCACCTACGGCAACCCGGCACTGCGCGACGACAAGCGTCTGGCCGAACTCGGCGTGCGCGTGACCATCGATGGCCACGGCGCGTACTTTGCCGCAATCAAGGCGACTTACGACAGCCTGCGCGAACAGCGGCAGATCTTCACTCAGGCTTCGGACCTGAGCGCGACCGAACTGACGCACACCTATACCCAGCCTGAGGAATACATTCTCTGGGCGAAGGAATACATGAGCGTCAAAGAGTGATGTGGAAACCCGGCTGACGCCATCGCGGGCAAGCCACGCTCCCACAGGTTATGTGTCTGACCATAAATTCATGATCACCACAAAATCCTGTGGGAGCGTGGCTTGCCCGCGATGAGGCCAGCAGCAACAACACTGAAGCACGATCAGCCTGTGGCTATTTGGCCAACTCCATGATCATCCGCGACAGCAGATAAATCCGTGGCGCGACGCTCTCGACCTCGGCGTATTCCTCCGGCGTATGAATATTGCCGCCGACGATCCCGAAGCCATCCAGTGTCGGCGTTCCCACCCCGGCCGACAAACTCGCATCCGCCGCCCCACCACTGCCTTCCTCGGTCAATTTGCGACCGATTTCGCCGTAGATCCCTTGCGCCATCGCCATCAATCGATCCGACTCAGCCGTTTGCGGCATCGGCGGCAGACCGCGTTGCAAAGTGGTTTTCACTTCGGTGTCAGGAATCAATTTGTCCTGCGATACCCGCGCCAGATCCTTTTCGATCCGGTCGAACTCTTCCGGCACTGCCGCTCGCACATCAGCCTTGGCCGTGGCCTGATCCGGGATCACGTTGGTGCGATCACCGGCCTTGAGCACGGTGAAGTTGATCGTGGTTTTCTTTTCCTCATCACCGAGTTTGCCCAGTTGCAAAATCTGATGCGCGACCTCCATTGCCGCGTTGCGCCCCAGTTCCGGGGCGACCCCGGCATGGGCCGCTTTGCCTTTGACTTCGACCAGCGCCGTGGCACTGCCCTTGCGCCACACCACCAAGCCATCGGCCGGACGGCCCGGTTCGAGATTGAGGGTCACATCGTGGAGTTTCGCGGTTTTCTTGATCAGGTCGGTGGCGACGTCCGAGCCGGTTTCCTCGCTGGCATCCAGCAGGAAGGTTATTTGCGCGTAGTCCTTGAAATCGAGGTTCTTTAGAACTTTCAGCGCATAGATGCCGGCGACGATTCCGCCCTTGTCATCCATCACGCCCGGCCCATAAGCGCGGCCATCCTTGATATGAAATGGTCGTTCAGCAGCGGAGCCTTCCTTGAACACCGTGTCCATGTGCGCCATCAGCAGAATTTTTGCCTTGCCGGTGCCTTTGAAAGTCGCCAGCACATGGCTGGATTTTTCTGGGGTGTTGGGCACCAGTTCGATGGTCGCACCAAGTTTTTTCAGTTCGTCGATGGCGATGTCGCTGACTTGCTTGAGCCCCGGTTCATAACCTGAACCGGAGTCGATGTTGACCAGTCGTTCCAGCAGTTTCAGGGCTTCGGGTTTGTATTGTTCGGCATCGGCGAGCACTTGTTTGTGTGGTTCGGCGAAAGCGCTGGAGGTAGAGAAAGCGAGGCTCAGGCCAAGGCTGGCAGCGAGCAGAGTACGCGGGAGATGGAACGTCATGAATCGATCCTTGTTTCGTGTCGGGGGACTGAAACCGTACCCGACTTCGACACGAGGCTCCATGCCGGATGCGACACAAACCTAATCAACAACACAAACCCTTGTAGGAGTGAGCCTGCTCGCGATAGCGGTGTGTCAGCCACCATTTTCGGTGACTGACACACCGCTATCGCGAGCAGGCTCACTCCTACAGGGGAGATTTGGTGAGCGTTCAGACCGAGTCGAGCAACTCGTGATGTGGCCGATCGCTGTTGCAGATCACCCGGTTACGTCCGTTGGCCTTGGCTTCATACAGGGCCTGATCGGCATCATTGAGCCAACGAGTCGCATCGCTATGGGCCGGATCGTAAGCCGCCAGGCCAATGCTCAGGCTGACCGTCAGCGCCGGGCTCTGTTCATAACCCAGAGTAGAGAACCGCTCGCGCAGCGACTCCATCGCCTGCGCCGCATTGAACAGCGGCAAATCCGGGAGGATCACGCAGAACTCATCACCGCCATAACGCCCCGCCACATCGGCAGCCCGCAGGTTCTGTTTGAGCATTTTGCTCAACTGGCGCAGCACGATATCGCCGGCGACGTGGCCGTAGGTGTCGTTGATCGCTTTGAAATGGTCGATGTCGATCAGCGCAATCGCGGCACCCTGCTTCTGCAGCCTGCAACGCTGGAAGGCGATGTCCAGCTGATCTTTCCAGGCGCCGTGGTTGAGCAGACCGGTGAGGCTGTCGGTGCGACTCAGCGCCAGCAATTCACGCTTCTGTCGCCCGAGGGTGTAAGCCTGACGAAAGCAGATCCAGCCCAGTGCCAGCGGGTACAGCATCAACAGCGGCAGGCAGGCATACAGCTGCGCCGGCGAGGTTTGCATGACCAGCGCCGGCGCAAACACCACCAGACCGACGCCGACCCCAAGGATCTGCACCGCCAGACCTGCCGCGAGAAAACGTAAACCGCCGATGGCGACGTTGTTCATCGCCATCATCGAAATGGTCGTGGCACTGGGCAGCGGATTGAAATGCATGGCGGCGACCCAGAAGCCGCCCATGAAGGCGTCGACCAGCAGATTTCGATATTCGGCGTGATACGGCACTCGCGCACGGCGTGCCCATTGATAGCCCAGATGCGGCCAGACCAGGCCGTTGAACAGCATCAGACCCCAGACCCATGCCGGCGGATCGAGCGGGTACATGGCCACACTGACGCACACCAGCCCCAGAACCAACCCGAGGGCTCGCGATGTATATAGCCTCCTTGCCAATGAAAGTCCTTTTCCCCCCGTGCTTCCCATAAGGGCCTCGAACACTCAACGGAACCTGCGCACACCGTCAGACGGATGTGATGGGAGTCTATCAGGGAGCCGCTAAATAGCCATCACCGACCAGCGCCCTGAATACCGCGTCATTGTGACCGCGCACAGTGCGAATTTTTAGCTATACATGAAAGGAGGAAAACGGAATAACGACTATAAGAAGGAGGCCCATGCAGACCTACCAGGTATTGATCATCGGCAGCGGTTTTGGTGGCCAGTGCGCGGCGGTCAACTTGCTCAAGGCCGGTATCAATGACTTTCGCTTGCTGGAGCGACGGGATTTCTTCGGTGGCACCTGGTGCCAGAACACCTATCCCGGCGCGGCGGTTGACGTCCCCTCGCCGCTGTATTCGCTGTCATTCGCGCCGTATCCCTGGTCGCAGATGTTTGCCGAACAGGCGCAACTGCATCAATACACCGAGTACGTGATCGACAAATTTGGCCTGCGTGAGCGCGTCGAACTGCAAGCCAATGTCGAGCGCGTCGAGTGGGATGACACGGAAAAGCACTGGGTCGTGCACACGGGCGCCAAGGGCATCTTTCACGCGCAGTTTCTGATCAATGCCACCGGGCCATTAAGCCAACCGGTGATCCCGCAATTCCCCGGGCAGGAACGCTTTCTAGGCAAGACATTTCACACAAACAATTGGGATCACAGCTACGACTACCGCGGTAAACGCGTGGCTATCATCGGCAGTGGCGCCAGCGCGGCGCAGGTGATTCCGGCCATTGCGCCGCAGGTCGAACAGTTGCATGTGTTCCAGCGCACAGCGCATTGGGTATTGCCCCGTGCCGATCGCACCTTCGGCCGTTTTCAGCGCTGGCTGCTGGGTTTGAAACCGGCCGATAAATTGTTGCGCTGGTTGATCTACTGGCAATTCGAAACCCGGGTGATCGCCTTCAAATATTCGAAACCGGCGATTCATCTGGTGCAGCAACAAGCCCTGCGTTTTCTCAAGCGCCAGGTGCCCGACCCGGTTTTGCGCGAAAAACTCACTCCGGATTTCACCATCGGCTGCAAACGCATCCTGCTTTCCAGCACCTATTACCCGGCGCTGACCCGCGCCAACGTGACCTTGCACACTCGCGAACAAGGCATCGCCGCGCTCGACGAAACCGGCATCGTCACCACGGACGGCCAGCACATCGATGCAGACCTGATCGTCTGGTCGACCGGCTACGACGCCACCGATGGGGTGATTTCCTATCCGGTTACCGGCAAGCACGGCGTGCAGCTCAAGAACGTCTGGGCGCAATACCCGCGCGCCTATCTCGGCACCAGTCTGCCGGACTTTCCCAACCTGTTTATCGTCACCGGCCCCAACACCGGGATCGGCCATACTTCAGCGCTGTTCATCATCGAGTCGCAGATGAACTACATCCTCGACTGCATCCGCACCCTGCACGCCAAAGGCCTGCGCAGCATCGAAGTGCGGCCCGAAGCGGAACGTACCTACACTGAAATGATCCACCAGGAGATGGAGCGCACGGTCTGGAAGTCCGGCGGTTGCCACAGTTGGTATCAGAGCAAGAGCGGTCATGTGATCGCAATGTTTCCGGGGTTCAGTTTCAGCTATTACCGGTTGACCCGGGCGCTGAAACCGGCCGACCACATTCTGTCCTGAACACGTAAAAGGAAGACGTCGATGCTTGTGCTGTTTGTCGCCCTCGCAGTTTTCGTGGCCTGGAGCTGGTTGAGTTATCCGGCGGTCGGTCATTGGCTGTATGACCTGAGCATGGCTATCGAGGCCAAGCTGTATCGCCTGCACAAAATCGAAGTGCCGATCGCTGAAATGAGCGTCTCGACCTGGCAGGGCGGCCCCTACGAAGCCGCCAGCGCGATCCTGATGCTGCACGGCTACAGCGCCGAAAAAAACATCTGGCTACGCTGCGCCCGGCATTTTGTCGGCCAATACCGGGTGATCATCCCCGACCTCGCCGGCCACGGTGAAACCGGCTTCAAGGCCGGCGGCGGTTACGACATCCCGTTGCAGGCCAAGCGCATGATCCAGTTACTCGACGTTTGCGGCGTGGAGAAAGTGCATGTAATCGGCAATTCGATGGGCGGCTACATCGCCGCGTGGCTGGCGGCGACTTATCCAGACCGGATCGCCTCAGTGGCGCTGATTGACCCGGCCGGCGTCACTGCGCCGGAGATGAGCGACATGGAGCGTCATCTGGCCCGTGGGCATAACCCGTTCCTGATCAATTCCCGGGAAGAGTTCCGCAACTTCTACGCGATGACCATGGCTTCGCCGCCGTGGGTGCCGGGACTGGTGCTGGACGCCATTGCCCAGCGCTATGAACAGCAGCGTGATGAGCTGGAGGAGATCTTCCGCGACTTTCACGCCAGTCCGCCGATGGAGCCGAAACTGGCCGACATCAAATGCCCGGCGCTGCTGCTGTGGGGGCGCAAGGATCGGTTGATTGATGTAAGCAGCGTACCGGTGTGGAGCAAAGGTATCGCCAATCTGCGCGTGGAGGTGTGGGACAACGTCGGGCACATGCCGATGGTTGAACAACCGGGGAGTACCGCTCGGCTGTACCGGGAGTTCTTGGGAAGTCAGCGATGAATGTTTTTTGTGGCCGCCCCTCGGTTCCTGTGGCGAGGGGATTTATCCCCGATGGGTTGCGCAGCGGCCCCAATCAAGTGAACGCGTTCTATCTGGTTCAGCGTGGTGTCCGCATCAGGGCTGCTTCGCAGCCATCGGGGATAAATCCCCTCACCACAAAAGAACCTATAACCAGTAGCGGGCGGCAATGAACATCCTCTACGACGAACGCCTCGACGGCCCCTTACCCGAAGTCAACAAAACCGAATTGCTCAAAGCCTTGCAGCAGGCAATACCCGACCTCGACATCCTCTGGCGCGAAGAAGAACTCAAACCCTACGAATGCGACGGCCTCTCGGCTTACCGCACCACACCAATGCTGGTCGCCCTGCCCCGGCGGCTGGATCAAGTGCAAGCGCTGCTGAAACTGTGTCACGCACAACGTGTCCCGGTGGTCGCACGCGGCGCTGGCACTGGGCTGTCCGGCGGCGCACTGCCACTGGAGAAAGGCCTGCTGCTGGTGATGGCGCGGTTCAACCAGATCCTGCACATCGACCCCGCCGCACGCACCGCACGGGTTCAACCCGGCGTGCGCAATCTGGCGATTTCCCAGGCTGCCGCGCCGTTCGGCCTGTATTACGCGCCGGACCCGTCCTCGCAGATCGCCTGTTCGATCGGCGGCAACGTCGCGGAAAACGCCGGTGGCGTGCATTGCCTGAAGTACGGCCTGACTGTGCACAACCTGCTGAAACTGGAAGTCCTGACCATCGAGGGCGAACGCCTGACGCTGGGCAGCGAAGCCCTCGATTCGCCGGGTTTCGACCTGTTGGCGCTGTTCACCGGTTCCGAGGGTTTGCTGGGGATCATTACCGAAGTCACGGTCAAACTGCTGCCCAAGCCACAAGTAGCGAAAGTGCTGCTGGCCAGTTTCGACTCAGTGGAAAAGGCTGGCCGGGCAGTAGCCGAAATCATCGCGGCAGGGATCATTCCCGGTGGCCTGGAGATGATGGACAACTTGGCGATTCGCGCCGCCGAAGACTTCATTCACGCCGGCTACCCGGTGGATGCCGAAGCGATCCTGCTGTGCGAACTGGACGGTGTCGAAGCCGATGTTCATGACGATTGCCAACGCGTCCGCGACGTCATGTCCAAGGCGGGCGCCAGCGAAGTCCGTCAGGCTCGCGACGAGGCCGAACGCGTGCGGTTCTGGGCCGGGCGCAAAAATGCGTTCCCGGCCATTGGCCGTTTATCACCGGATTATTACTGCATGGACGGCACCATCCCCCGCCGCGAATTGCCCGGCGTGCTGCAAGGCATCGCCCGCCTCAGCGCGGAATACGGTTTACGCGTGGCCAACGTGTTCCATGCCGGTGACGGCAACATGCATCCGCTGATTCTGTTCGACGCCAACGTCCCCGGCGAACTGGAGCGCGCCGAAGCACTGGGCGGCAAGATTCTCGAACTGTGTGTGAAAGTCGGCGGCAGCATCACCGGCGAACACGGCGTCGGCCGGGAAAAAATCAATCAGATGTGCGCGCAATTCAACAACCAGGAGCTGAGTCTGTTTCACGCGGTCAAAGCCGCTTTCGATCCGCACGGTCTGCTCAATCCGGGGAAAAATATCCCGACGCTGCACCGTTGCGCCGAGTTCGGAGCGATGCACATTCATGCCGGACAACTGCCGTTTCCCGAGCTGGAGCGTTTCTGATGGCTGACTTCGATGCCGCCGATGCGCTTCTCGATCAGGTCAATCAGGCACGCGCCAACGGCACACCGCTGAGAATTCAGGGCGGCAACAGCAAGGCGTTTCTTGGTCGCGAAGTCGCCGGTGAAGTGCTCGACACGCGTGTCCATCGCGGTATCGTCAGTTATGAGCCGACCGAACTGGTGGTCAGCGTACGCGCCGGCACACCGTTGTCCGAGCTGCTCGCGACACTGGATGACGCCGGGCAAATGCTGCCGTGCGAACCGCCCTCATTCGGCGAAGTCGCCACGGTCGGCGGGATGATCGCGACCGGATTGTCGGGGCCTCGGCGGCCATGGTCAGGCTCGGTGCGGGATTTTGTCCTCGGCACACGCGTCATCAGCGGTCATGGCGAGCATCTGCGCTTCGGCGGTGAAGTGATGAAAAACGTCGCGGGCTACGATTTCTCGCGGCTGTTGGCCGGCAGTTTCGGCTGCCTCGGCGTGCTCACCGAAGTCTCATTGAAAGTGCTGCCCAAACCTCGGCAATGCTTGAGCATTCGCCTCGATATCGATTGCCCGCGAGCGCTGACCAAGCTTGCCGAGTGGGGCCAGCAACCGCTGCCGATCAGTGCCGCGTGTCACGATGGCAACAGTCTGTATCTGCGTCTGGAGGGTGGCGAAGGTTCGGTGACTGCCGCGCATCAACGACTCGGCGGTGAACCGCTGGACTCGACGTTCTGGCGCGATCTGAATGAACACCGTCTGAGTTTTTTCGACGAGGGCCTGCCGCTGTGGCGCCTGTCATTGCCCAACAACCTCGGGCCAGCGGAACTGCCGGGCGCACAACTGATCGACTGGGCCGGTGCGCAACGCTGGTTGAAATCTGACGCGGAGCACATTCAGGTTCTCGCTCAGGAACTCGGTGGGCACGCCACCTGTTTTACCCACGGCGCCAGCGATCAGCCGTTCCAGCCATTGGCCCCGACGCTGATGCGTTATCACCGGCAACTGAAGACGCAACTCGACCCGCAGCGACTGTTCAACCCCGGCCGGATGTACCCGGAGCTCTAGGCATGCAAACCACTCTCAGCGAACAATCCCGACGCCTGCCCCGCGCCGCCGAGGCAGAAAAGATTCTGCGCAGTTGCGTGCATTGCGGTTTCTGCAACGCCACCTGTCCGACCTATCAACTGCTCGGCGATGAACTCGACGGCCCACGCGGGCGAATCTATCTGATCAAGCAAGTGCTCGAAGGCGCACCGGCCACCGCGCAGACTCAACTGCATCTGGATCGCTGCCTGTCGTGTCGCAACTGCGAAACCACCTGCCCCTCCGGCGTCGATTATCACAACCTGCTGGACATCGGCCGGGCAGTGGTCGATGCGGCCGTGCCACGTCCGGCAGCCCAGCGTTTGCTGCGTGAAGGGTTGCGTGCGTTGGCGCCGAATCCTGCACTGTTCAAAGGCTTGCTGCGGGTCGGTACGACGTTTCGTCCGCTGCTGCCACGGATGCTTGAAAGCAAACTGCCGCAGCATCTGCCGACATCAGGCCTGCGCCCTGTGTCACGCCATGCGCGACGTGTGCTGTTGCTCGAAGGCTGCGTGCAACCTGGGCTTTCACCGAATACCAATGATGCGACGGCGCGGGTCCTGGACCGATTGGGTATCAGCGTGACTGCGGTCAGCGAGGCCGGTTGCTGCGGCGCGTTGGACTATCACCTCGACGCCCAGGAGAAAGGCCTCAACCGTGCCCGACAGAACATCGACGCATGGTGGCCGCATCTGCAAAACGGCGCCGAAGCCATCGTGCAGACCGCCAGTGGCTGCGGCGCGTTCATCAAGGATTACGGGCATTTGCTGCAGCATGATCCGCGCTATGCCGACAAGGCGCGGCGAGTCAGCGAACTGACGCTGGATCTGGTGCAAATACTTGCGCAAGAACCTTTGGAGCAGGTCTGCGCGGCGACTGAGCGACGAATCGCCGTGCATTGCCCGTGCACCCTGCAACACGCATTGAAACTCGGTGGCGCGGTGGAAGCAGTGCTTTCTCGACTGGGTTTCAATCTGACGGCAGTGCCGGACGGGCATTTATGCTGCGGTTCGGCGGGCACCTATTCACTGACCCAGCCGACGCTCGCGCGGCAGTTGCGCGACAGCCGCCTCAATGCCTTGGAAAGCGGTCACCCGGAACTGATCGTCACTTCCAACGTCGGTTGCCAAAGCCACCTCGCCAGCGCCGGACGCACGCCGGTTAAACACTGGATCGAACTGGTGGATCAGTCGTTGGCAGAATGAAGTCCGTAGGATTCTTCGTTTGCCGACGTCAGCGAAGGCTGCGATCTTTTCCTCCATCCTCTATATGACCGTGGCAGGAATTTTTTTCATGACCGAGCAGCGTTTCGTCAGCCCCGACCTGATCCGCCAACGCTTTTCCAAAGCGATGTCCGACATGTACCGCGAAGAAGTGCCGCTGTACGGCGCGCTGATGGGACTGGTGGAACAGACCAATCGCGACGTGCTCGCGCGTGAACCGGACATCGCCCGGCAACTCGACAGCACTGGCGAAATCCAACGCCTGGACATGGAACGCCACGGCGCCATTCGCGTTGGCACCGCGCAGGAACTGGCCACCCTCGCCCGCCTGTTTGCGGTGATGGGCATGCAACCGGTAGGTTATTACGACCTGACCCCGGCGGGCGTGCCGGTGCATTCGACGGCGTTTCGCGCCGTGCATGAAACGGCGCTGCAAGTCAGCCCGTTTCGGGTATTTACCTCGTTGTTGCGCCTGGAATTGATCGAAGACTCCGAGCTGCGGGCGTTCGCGCAGTCAGTGCTGGATCAGCGGTCGATCTTCACCCCGACGGCCTTGCGTTTGATCGCGCAGGCGGAATCGGCGGGCGGACTGGACGAGGTTGAGGCCGCAGAGTTTGTCTTGCAGGCACTGGAAACCTTTCGCTGGCATCACAGCGCTACCGTCACCGCCGCGCAATACCAGACGCTCAGCGCCCAGCACCGTTTGATCGCCGATGTTGTGGCATTCAAAGGCCCGCACATCAACCACCTGACCCCGCGTACGCTGGACATCGACATCGTGCAGGCGCAAATGCCGGCGCATGGCATCACGCCCAAAGCCGTGGTCGAAGGCCCGCCGCGCCGGCAATGCCCGATCCTGCTGCGCCAGACCAGTTTCAAGGCGCTCGACGAACCGATTGCGTTTACCGACCAGAGCGACAGCCGGGGCAGCCACAGCGCGCGTTTCGGCGAGATCGAACAACGCGGCGCGGCGCTGACACCCAAGGGCCGTGCGTTGTATGACCGCCTGCTGAACGCTGCCCGCGATGAACTCGGCGAATTCCCCAACGAAGCCAATGCCGCCCGCTACAACGCACTGATGAGCCGGCACTTTGGCGAATTCCCTGACAGCATCGAAGGCATGCGTGAACAGGATCTGGCGTACTTTCGCTATGTCGTCACGGAAAAAGGCCACGCCGCGCAGGGCGTTGCGGGTGCGTCACTGCAGGAACATCTGCGCGAAGGCCATGTGAAAGCGGAGCCATTGGTGTACGAAGATTTCCTGCCGGTCAGTGCGGCGGGGATTTTTCAGTCGAACCTCGGGGATGCGGCGCAGACCCACTATGGTGAACACTCGAATCGGCAGGCATTCGAGCAGGCACTGGGGCGTTCGACGATTGATGAGTTGGGGTTGTATGCCGAGACACAGCAGCGTTCGATTGATGAGTGTCTGGCGCTGCTCTCGCATCGGTAGATTTTTTGCTTTTCCAGCCAATGATGGCACCAGGCCTTACTGCGCAAGAAGTTGCGCACTTGTTTCGCGAAAAACCTCATCAAAACCGCTACAGGCCATGATTGACGCGGCCTGCAGCCAAGTGCGCAAGAAGTTGCGCAGTACTGCGCAACTTCTTGCGCACTTCAGGCCTGATTCTCTCGGTATTTTCGTCCCGTGAACCGCACTGAATCGGTAACTCTTTGTTTCCTATGGAGGCCCATTCTGTTGGCACATTCCTTGATAACGATTCAGGTACCCACCGGGCGATTTCGCCTCCCGGGCACCCTAAATCAGTCAGCAAGGAGAGCACCCTCATGGCAACACCAGCGTACATGTCCGTCACCGGCGAAAAACAAGGCCTGATCACTGCCGGCGCGTTCACCGCCGACTCCGTTGGCAACACCTACCAGGAAGGTCATGAAGACCAGGTCATGGTTCAGGCATTCCAGCACGACGTGATCATCCCGCGTGACCCGCAATCCGGTCAGCCAACCGGCCAGCGCGTTCACAAGCCGGTCATCATCACCAAGGTCTACGACAAAGCCTCGCCTCTGCTGCAAGCTGCTCTGACCTCGGGCGAGCGCATGAGCGAAATCGTTATCCAGTGGTATCGCACTTCTGCTCAAGGTACCCAAGAGCACTACTACACCACCAAACTGGAAGACTCGATCATCGTCGCCATCAACAACAAAATGCACAACTGCCA